>NZ_AJWE01000021.1:0-102786 GCF_000281145.1 Rhizobium sp. CF142
GGCGGCGAGCCACCGCCACAGTAAGAAGCGGTAGCGGCAGCGTTCGATGCGCTCGAAATAGCCCTGCATGTGCGAAGCCTTCCAGCTTTCGTCGCCGGTAATCGCAAAGATGTGGTTCCAGTCGCAATGATTGGGCCGCACGATGATCATCGCATGATGGGCGGTGCAGCCGCCGAGCCCGCGCACGCGTGGATAAAGTACGCCGTCCTTTTCTTTGCTGTAGCGCCAGTCGCGCTCCTGCATTTCCTGATTTTCGTAGTGGCGCACCCAATGGTTCTCGGCCATGCCGGGATGTTCCGAGGCAAAGGCATGAAAGGCCGGCACGCGACAGGCATCGGCAAGCGGCATGTCGGAGCCATCGTCGGTCTTGGCCAGCGGATCGCCGCCGGCCTCGATGACGAGCACCGTCCGTCCCTCTTCGGCCAGCCGCGCGGCGAGGACAGCGCCGCCGGCGCCGCTGCCGATTACGATATAATCGTGGGTCGGCCCGCCGGACATCGTCAGAACTGCTTCAGATAGGAGATCAGGGCATTCTTGTCCGATTGCGGGAGATCGGCGCCGAATGTGTGCCCGCCATTGACCACGTAGTCCGGGCATTTGCTCAAGCCCACCAGGCGGTCGATGAGCTTCGTGTCGCGCACCACCTTCTCGGCTTTGGCGAGCACGGCAGGATCTGCGAGTTCCTCCGGCGTGCATTGCCCGCCGAGCTCGGAGAAGGCTCCGATCAGCGCAGGGCCGTTGGCGATCAGGCGCTTGTAATTGGCGAATTTGCTCTCCTCATCATTGTCGGGCAGCAGCTCTGTATTGGTCAGCGCATTGACAGGGAAACCGGCCGGGAACGGGCCGACGGTGATCGAGCCGTCCTTCTTGAAGGCCCAGCCGGCGACCTTGTTCAGCAGGCCGGTGAAGGGTTTCACCTTGTCGGGCACGAAGCCCGCCGGCACGATGAGGCAGGAGGGAGCGCTCGTCCGGTAAATATAACCCGGCACTGGCGCCTCGGTCATCTTATCCATGCGGCGCGTCTGCGGCGAGAGCATCTGGCGGATCGACCGGTCGAAGACCGCAAGCCTGTTTTCAACGCAGGGCAGATAGGGATCGCCGGCATCCGCCGCCGGGCAGGCGGTGCCGCGACCGGCGCCGTAGCCGCCGGCATAGTCCTGATTGTAGTAGTCCGTCCCGTAATAGCTGTCCTCGTGGCCGACGGAATTGTTGAGCAGGAAGGGCGCGGTCGACCACAGGCTGACGAGTGAGGGCGGCCTCAGATAGCCGCGCCCGTTGCCTGCCGCCTGCAGCGGCGTTGCCGCCCCCGAAACCGGATGATTGACCGTCACCTCATGCGGAGGCGGCAGCGACTTGTAGGTGGAAGAGGTGAAATTGTCCCAGATGTCGCCCGAAAGCCCGTTGGTGGCTATCGCACTGCAGGCATTGGTACGCACAACATCCATCGGCACGCGCCGTTCCGTGGAGAGGTAGTTGCCGTCGAGGAAGCTTTTGTTGTCAATCTTCACCCTGTCGGTGACGAGATCGACCATGCCGTGCTTGAAGGCATCCGACTGCGCCCAGGCCCAATAGCGGTCCCAGCATTCGCGATAATGGGGGCCGGACCCGCCGCCCTCGCATATGCCTTGATCGACACCGAGATCCGGCGCGGGCACCGGCTGCTTGCTCGAATGACAGGCGGCGCAGTTTTCGGCAAAGACGATCTTTCCGCGCTCGACCTCGGCCGGATCGCGCGCTTCGAGCACCTTTTCTCCGACCGGCGTATCCTTCAGGTGATCGGCGCGGGCCGCGACCAGGAAGAATATCGCCATGTCAGGCGTCATCGCCTCGGTGGCCTGCCAGTAGACCGAGTTCTTCTCGGCATCGGCGATGCGGATCGGCGAGATCTTCTGCCCGCCGAGGAAGGGGCGGAAGTGCAGCAGCCATTCTTCGCTGAAAAGGCCGATATTGAGATAGACGCGATTGAGCGCACCGAGCGTGCCGACGGAATCGGCGCCGTCCTTCAGGACGCGCATCGAGGCGACCGTGCCGGTCGCCTTGTCGTAGAGGGAACCGAAGGCCGCGGTCTGCGGATAGTCCTGCGCCTGCTTGTTGTCCTTCTCGTCCCCCTTGATGATTTCCTTGCCCGTCTTCGCCCCGATGCGCAGCCGCTCCAGGACGTCGTAGACCGCATTCATCGTGCGGGGGTTGTTCATGTAATCGGTCGAGACCAGCGATGTATCGAGCGAACCCGGCGGGTTCGTATGGAACAGCTGGAAGAGGAAATTCCTCTCGTTCTCGGCCGGTTCCCCAGGCGTCGCGCGCGGTTTGGTGTTCCAGAAGAAAATGCGGTCGACCCAGAAATACTGGGCGCCGGGATTGGACGAGATTTCGGAGAATTCCGGGCTCTCGACATTCTTCGGCGGATTGATCGGATTGGGGCCGACATGGCAGAAGGCGCAGGACATGCCGACGCGATAGGGACGCACGAGATCCTTGTCGTTGTAATAGGAGGGATCGGTGTAATAGCGCAGCGCATCCCAATGTTCGGCGGCCTTGCTGTCGAAATCAGGATTGGGGAAGAGACGCAGGCCCATCACGCCCGTCGGTTCGCCGTAATAAGAGCCGACCGGGATTTTTTTCTCTTCGTCCTTCACCTTGACCGTGGTGCCGCGCGAGCCGATCTGCACGCCGGGATAGCGGGCATCTGCCTCGGCATTGCCGCCGAAACTGTCGGTCGCGCAGTCCTTTTTGCGCTGATCGATCCACAGCCCCCAATGATCGGGATCAGCGCTCTTCGGCGTGTCGAAGCAGGGTTCGTTGACGAGCCCGAGATAGCGGAAGCGGTTGTCGCGGCCGTAGGCCATCGTTGGATGGGACGAGATGGTCTTCAGGAGATCGAAGGAGCCGATCGTTGCGCGGGCGGCGAAATCCCAGAAACGGTCGTTACCACCGGTCCAGACGATCCAGGCGTTCTGTCCACGGATCGCCGCCTTGCGGACGGCCTCCGGATCGAGCCCGGTGGCGGTTGCGACCTCCTTGATCTCGTCGGGATAATCGGCGCCGGCTGCAGGCGGCAGCAGCAAGCCCTTGTCCATTGCCGCGAAGTAAGGCTCGCCGGCCCCGGGAAATTCCTCGACCTTGCGATGGACTGTCTTCGCCTCGTCCTCAACATTGCCGAACTGGCTCGCATCCGGCTCGATCAGCCACCAGACGATGAGCGCAACCGCAGCAATGGCGATGACGGCGAGCGTGACGACGGCTGCCACGATCCAGGCGAGAAACCGCACGATGCGCTGTCTGACGTTTGCCATTGCCCCCTCCTGATGGTCAAAGTGTCTTGAGATAGGAAAGCAGTTGCTCCTTCGCCTCCGACGGCAGATCCGTGCCCCAGAGATGACCGCCATTGCCGTTGCCCGGAAGGCCGGTATCGTAGAGCGTGCCGTACCGCTCCCCCGGCTTATCCGGCATGCTCACGAAGCCGCCATTGTCGGCATCCACAAGATCGGAGCCGCGGTAGAACTGCCCCGGCCGCTCGGCAGGCGGAAGAAGCAGGGCGCGCAATGTCGGGACGCTGCCGTTGTGCAGGTAGGGACCGCGCAGCCACAGGCCGCCGAGACCTGTGGCGACATAACCGTCGGTCTTCTGGAAATTGGCAAAACCCCAGGCATAACGCGGTTCGTAGGCCGCATAACGATCGAGGGCTGCTGATGTCCACATATCGAGGCGATGGCGGTCCGTGCCGAGTTCGACGATCGGGATCGGCATCCGGTAGCGGGCGCCCTTGGCATCGTGGCAGACGGCGCATTGCGCGGTATAGATCACACGGCCGGCGTCGACTGCCGCGGCATCGACATGATAGGGATCGCCTGCCGGCCTGAGGGGAGAAAACGGTGACGGCGGCGGCCCCTGCAGGCGGATGAAATCCATAATGCGGCGAAGACCCTCTTCGCTTCCCCCATAGGATTTGTAGGTCATGCCGTCGCCGATCGCGCCCGAGACCACCGTCTCGTAGAGATCGGTCTGCAATCCGTCCCAATGGAGCGAGAAGCGGCGCGTATTGGTGGCGGCGAGGTCGGCAAGCGACCACAGGGGCATCATGTCGGAATTGCCGATCGTGTGGTCATCGGCAAGTTGGAGGTTCTGGAACTTGACCGGGTTGAAGGGATCGATCCGGCCCGGCCCCCAGTCCGGCCGATCCTTCATCCAGGCAAACTGCCGCCCCTGTTCCTGGAGGGCCGCCCGGGTCGCCGGCACCAGGACGAAGCGATAGAGCGCCCGCTCCCAGACCGGCATGTCGTAGATCCTGCCGATCTCCGCCATCACCCGGTCGGCGGTAAACCGAGGATCGGCGCCGACATCGATCAGGAAACGGATATAGGCCTGCGGATTGACTCGCGTCCCCGGGCCCGCCTCGACCAGCCGCGCCGGCTCGTCGGCACGGAGCCGGTAGCTGCCCTGGTGGCAGAAGGCGCAGTTCGGCGCAACGCGCTCTATGACGCCGAGCGTCTTGACCGACAGACCGACAGGAACCTCGTCGCCAGCGCGCCAGTAGAGGCCGAAGGCGCCATAACCGTCGGCGTTTGCCGGCAGGTGTTCGGGAAAGAGCTGCGGCAGGACCCGCCAGATCCAGTAGGGAATTCCCTGCGCCTCTTCATTGCCGATCGAGCCGTGATTGAAGACATCAGCAAGATCGTTTGTCCTCGGCTGGGCGACCGGCCGGAAGAGCAGGAAGAACAGCGCAAAAGCGCCGACGACAAGCAGGACCAGAACGGCGAAAAGCCATTTCGAGAAGACACGCCTCATGCCTGTCTCCCTTCGGCGATGTTCTGTTCGAGCCGCAGGATGCGCAGGAGACAGAAAAGCGTCGCAATGCCGACCGACCCGTCGAGGAAGACGCCGGCGAGATAGCCGATCGGCTGGTCGAACACGAAGACGGCGAGAAAGAAGAAAACCGTGCCGAGCGTGCGGGAAGGGAAAACCGCGAGCCAGGCGAAGACGCGGTAACGGTCGATATCGAGCGTCGCCGGAATGTAGAAGATCGACAGGATCCCGAGCAGCAATCCGGCAAAGCGCGGCCAGATCAGCTGGTTGACGGTGATGCCGAAGAGGCCGAGGATCCATTCCGGACAGAAGATGAGCGGCAGGACGAAGGCGAAGTTCAAAAGGATGCCGATCCAGACGAGGACCGCATGCCGTGCCTTCCATTTGCTGAGCGATCGCGACTGGGTCATAGCGTCTTCATATATTCGACGAGGGCGTCTTTTGCGGCCGCCGGCAGCTCCGTGCCGTAGCGATATCCTTCGTGGCCGGCATTGCCATTTCCGGGCCGCGTCGTGTCGTAGCGAAAGAGATCGCCGCCGGCAGACTGATCCGAGCGATAGCCCACTTTGGCGAGATCGAATTCGTCGTTGCCGCGAAACCAGACGGACGGTCGCTTGACGCTCGGTTCAAGCAGATCGCGCAAGGTCGGCACCGAGCCGTTGTGCAGATAGGGCGAGCGGGCCCAGATGCCGTCAAGCGGGTGATTGGCATAACCGTCCGTCTTGTGGAAGCGGCTGAAGCGCCAGGGATAGCCGGCATAGAGCAGGTTCTGCTCGGCGGCGAAATTTGCCGTATAGGAGGTCCAGCGTCCCGCATCGGTGCCGATATCGGCGAGCGGAACCGTCTTGCCGAGGCGCGTGAAACGCTGCCTGTCGTAGCTGTAGTCCTTCGCATCCTTGAAGCCGTGGCAATCGGCGCAATAGTGCAGGAACAGCATCTTGCCCTCTGCCGCCTTCGCCTGATCGATCTTGGCAGCAACGGGGAACGGCGGCGAAGGCAGATCCCACATCCAGTCCTCGATGCGCGCGATCGATGCCCGGTCGACCGTCACGGGCGTCACGCCAGCGCCGAGTGCGGCGCTCAGGTTTCGTTCTGCCACGGAATCATTGTTGCCGTCCCAATGGAGGTTCATACCCTCGCGCGGACGCTGGCGCCAGATGGCGGGATAGTCGGACGAGCCGTTCAGCGCAGCATCACTGATATGGGCCTCGTCCATGGGAAAGTTGAACTGCAGCGCCTTGTAGGGGTTGAACGTGTCCACGCGGCCCGGGCCCCAATCCTCCTGGCGCTTGACGAAATCGAGCTGACTGCCGAGATCGAGGAAGGCGTTCTTGACCCGCGGGAAGACCACATAGCGATAGACCAGCCGCTCGAAGAGATTGAGGTCGCCACCGACCTTGGGGCTATCGATCGTCGCGATCAGCGCGTCGGCGGTAAAGCCGGGATCGCGGCCGACATCGATGAAGAAGCGAATGAATTCCTGCAGGCGCAGATTATTGGAAGGTGCGCCGGGGATGAGATGGCGAACCGCGTCGCCGGGAAGATGATAGGTGCCGACATGGCAGACGGAACAGTTGAGCCAGACCCGCTCGACGCCTGAGACCACGCGGCGCGACACCCCGATCGGAAGGTCGTCGCCAGGCTTTTCATAGAGGAAGCCGAAGCGGGCCCAGCCCTCCGGCCCGAGCTTGTCGGCATACATGACCGGCAAGGCCTTGAAGACCCAGTAAGGCGGCCCCGTCGCCGTTTCGCTGCCGATCGAGCCGTGCATGAAATGCTCGCTCTGGCTTTTGAAGGCGACGACATACTGGTTGACGAACACCAGGTAATAGACGAGCGCGAGCAACAGCAGCACGACGATCGCCAACCACCAGCGGCGATGGCGGGCGACGGCGATCTCGACGGGCGTCTTGCGGTCGTTGTCGCTGCTCATGAGTCCACTCCGAATGCGCGGGTGATGGCGCGTGTCAATGGAAGGTCGGCGGCTCGAAAACCGACATTACCTGCTTGATCATCTTGCCGTAGCGATCCTCGAAGCTCGTTCCGTCAAACCGGCTGAGGTCGTAACAGCCGAGCGGGTTTTCGAGATCGTTGAGCAGACACTTGTTGCAGTAGGTGCATTCCTTCTCCGGGCCGTTGGCCTCGGCGAGGATCTTCGGCAGATCGTTGTTGGCGATCAGCGGGCGGGCCATGGTGACGCCGTCGCAGGCTTTCGAGCGGATGGCCTCGGCGATCCTGTCGGCATGCTGGAACCCGCCGGTACAGAGCACCTTGATGTCGGGATCGATCTTGCCGATCGCTTCGGAAACCGCCCGCGCATAATCGAGATTGATGCCTTCGATGACCTTGCCCCTGCGCCAGCGCCAGAGCGCCTGGAAGGCGCGCCCCAGCAGGGGATTGGAAAAGATCGCATAATTCATCGGCGCCCGCGTGCCCTGCGAGAGCATGCCGTCGTACCAGCGATGCAGATCGTTCAGCGGCAGGTCTCCGGCCGGATTGCGCGGATGCGGAAAGGTGGAGCCACTCGAAATATGGAAGGAGTCGACGCCCTTGCCGCCGTCGAGCAGCATCGTGCAGATCTTGACCGTCTCGTCGAGCGTGTTGCCCTTCTTGATCCAGGGATAGAGCCAGTCATTGTGGTCGACGCCGTTGATCTTCATCTGCAAATGGAAGTCCTGGCCGACCTCGCGGCGGATCGCCCTGACGATCTCGAGCACGAAACGCGCCCTGCCCTCCCAGCCGCCGCCATATTCGTCCGTCCGGTCGTTGATGCCGGAACTCAGGAACTGCGTCAGCAGATAGCCGTTGGCACCGTGCAGCTCGACACCGTCGAGCCCCGCCTCCCGGGCGCGCCGCGCCCCTTGCGCGAACTGCTCCACCACTTCCGCGATTTCGGGTTTCGTCATCGCCTGGGCGAGCAGCCCATGGAAGTAATCGCTCTTGTTGGTCGAACTCAGGCCCCTGTTGAACAGGTTTTCGACGCCGCCCATGTCTTGCTGGCGTCCGGAATGGCTGAGCTGCATGATGAACCGACAGTCATGGCTGTGGACACGACGGCCGACCTCCCGCCAGAAGGGGATCTTATCGTCGTCGTCGATCATCGCGTAACGCACGAGGATGCGGCCGCGCACGGAGACCGGAGTAAAGGAGGAAATGATGCAGCCGATCCCGCCGCGCGCGAACTTCTCCTCCCAGTTCAGCCGGGCATTCCCGCCGTGACCGTTATAGTCGTCGAACTGGCCGGATATATTGGATCGAAAAAGACGGTTCTTCACCGTCAGCGATCGAAACTTCAGCTCATCGAAAATGAGCGCCGCATTGTCGGCGTGGATGTACTGACTGTCTGGATGCATGAAGGCCTATCCGATTGACGTGCCGAGGCGACGGAAGAGGAAGTAAAAGCCGATATGCAATGCTAAAGTTATAACTTTCTAGTGTGTTGAAAGCTAATGCAATTTAATGTGGTTTGCAAACGAATTTCGGGAACATGCACCGCTTTACGCGGCAAGTCGCATGCAACCATCAGGGCACAAATCCGCTGATGTTTGCAGTCATCTTGCTGATCGTGCCGGTGAGGATAGAATTACAACGACCCCGACCGGTCGCTTCATCGGCGCAGCCTCAGGAACGGCAGGATGCCTCAGGCCTCGACATCGCCGGCATGAACGACAGTCGCGGCGGTGACAGGCGGTTTTGTGATGGAACTGCCGGTCTTGGCTCGAAAGAGATGAAGGCGCGCGGGCCGGACCGCAAGCTGCAGGATTGCACGGTCCTTGATCGCTACATGATCAGGCAGGTGGACGATCGTTGCAGTCCCGCTGCCCTCCACCACGCCATATACATAGGTATCTGTGCCGATGCTTTCGGCGTAATCGACTTCGAAGCGGATCGGATAACCGTCGGCGCCATTGCCCTTTGCGAGTTCGAAATGGCTCGGCCGGACACCGAGGACCACAGGTTCGCCGACGGTCGCATCCCCCAGTAGCGCCGGAATGTCCAGCCGGCCGAAGCCCGGTACGTCGACAACAACATGACCAGAACCCGTTCCGGCAAGCATTCCATCGAAGAAGTTCATCTGCGGCGAGCCGATGAAGCCCGCGACAAACTTGTTGGCCGGGGCCGCAAACAGCTCCAACGGAGTGCCGACCTGCTCGACGCGTCCGGCATTGAGGACGACGATACGGTCCGCCATCGTCATGGCCTCGACCTGATCATGCGTCACGTAGATCATGGTGGCACCGAGCCGCTTGTGGAGGCGACTGATCTCGCCTCGTGTCTGCACGCGAAGTGCGGCATCCAGATTGGACAGCGGTTCATCGAACAGGAAGAGCTTGGGGTTCCTGACAATCGCACGACCGATCGCCACGCGTTGCCGCTGGCCCCCCGAGAGCTGTTTCGGGCGTCGATCGAGGAGAGGCTCGATCGCGAGCATTCTTGCCGCCTCCATCACACGCCGATCGATTTCAGCCCGGCTCATCGTGAGGTTTTCGAGGCCGAAGGACAGATTTCTAGCAACGGTCATATGCGGGTACAATGCATAGGACTGAAACACCATCGCGATCCCGCGATCCCCGGGAGGCGACGCCGTCACGTCATCGTCGCCAATGATGATCTTTCCCGCGCTCACACTTTCCAGGCCGGCGATCAGGCGAAGCAATGTCGACTTGCCACACCCTGAAGGGCCGACCAACACGACGAATTCGCCCTCACCCACATCGAGATCGACACCATGGAGAATCGAATGATGGCCGAAGCTCTTCCTGACATCGTTCAATTTGAGACCGGCCATGAATCCATTCCTTTGACGTTTCTTCCGGAGGCGGCCGCAGCCACACCGAGGCAATCGGATCTCCTCATATCTCGGCTCAGTCTGCGTGGAAGCAATTAGTTCGTCAAGATGACGAACGTATTTTTCTATTAGCGTCCATCACTTTCCTCCCGCCTGCAGACAGGATTTTCAATAAACTCCGTCCTGGGCTGCTCGCGCCTGCGCAGGTCCTGGCGGTCATTCTTCTCGGCTATCCGGCCTATGGCGATGTGCAGCCACCGTCACCGTCATCGGTGGCGGGACCGTCACTGCGCCTGGCCACTCCGGTACCGCAAACATCGTCGTGTGGCACGGGGATCTGCGTGACAATCAAAGCGGCGGCGGCGGCAAGCGCCGCTGCTCCGGCAAAGTCTGGGGAGAAAAAAGCAGGTTGTGAACGTGGTTCAGTCCAATCGCGAGAGCCCCGACCAACGTTGCCCGACCGCCAAGAACACTCGCCTCGACATCGATGGCACGACGGCTCGCTTTCACGATACCTCGCCGAACGCCTTCGGCAATCAGGGGGTGGCGACCGATACTGCCACCGAGAACAACGATCTTCGGATCGACGATCGCATTGACGGACACGACAAGCAGCGCGGCAATGTCCGACACCTTACCGATCACCTCGACCGCGATCGGGTCGTTCTTTTCGGCAAGTTCCAGGATGTCCCTGACCGAGGTGTCCTTCTCGCCCCCCGAATGCTCGTAGAGCTCACTAATTCCCCGAGCCGCGATCGCGCATTCCAGCGCGCCCCTTTCAAGACTGTCCTTCGTGTATGGATCGGCACCGAACGGCATGTAGGAAATCTCGCCGCCCGCTCCGTTTGCGCCACGCATCAGCTTGCCGTCCTGAAGCACGCCGAGCCCGATACCCGTCCCGAGCGAAATGAACGCCACGGTATCGATTGCGGTCGCGCATCCCTGCCAGGACTCGCCGATAACGGCTGCGTTGACATCGTTTTCCAGGACAACGGGACAGCCAAGCCTCTGGCTGAGCGTCCTGCCGATATCAATGCCGGCGATATCGGCAAGGTTCGGCGCCATCGAGAGCGCACCCGTCACAGGATCGACGACCCCTGGCGTTGCTATCGCCGCCACGAGGACGAACTCCCTGGCAATCCCCAGCTGCAAAAGCATCTTGGAAAGCATAGCCTCGACCTGATCGATCAGATGATAGCCGCCCCGGCGGTCGGACGGATAGTCGATTTCGCCGACAACGCTTCCGACGATATTGCCAAGCACGATGCGCGTCGTCGTTGCGCCCATGTCGATACCGACAGCATAGCCGGCATCGCCATTGACCTCATAGGTAATGGCCGTGCGGCCGATGCGACCGCTCGTGACGCCTTTTTCCCGAACCCACCCACCTTCTTCCAGCGCCCTGATGACCTCGGACATCGTCTGCTTCGAAAGGCCGGTGATCTTTGAAAGCTCGGCTCGCGAGGTAGGTCCAGCATGGAGCAACACGTCCATGACCGCGCGCACGGAGATCTGTCGCAGCACGGGAGGCGCGTTTTCGGTCAATACCATCGTCGAGCTACCCCGCCAGATCTGTCTTCTCGTTGCACCGGTGTTTTTGCTTTTTCCACGAAAGCCCCCCGATTTCAAACAGCTTGTTGACAGTTCGCGGGCGCGGCCATAATAAATTCGTCAACCTGCCGAACAAATATCGCAAAAGGACTGCATTTGTCAAATATTTCAACCATTGCGTCTGGCTTGCGACAGGCGAACAGCGTCCATCGCTCGGACGAAGCGGGTGGATCTCAAGGCATGGTCGCCGGTGTCGACCTTGGCGGTACCAAGGTCCTGGTAGGACTTGCCGATCTGCAGGGGCGTATTGTGGCAAAGGCCGAAGAGCCGACCGAGCATGGCGCGGGAGCCCCTGTATTGCGCCAAATTCCGCGGATGATTTTGTCCCTGGTGCAGGACAATCGCGATCGAGGCCCGTTGCGCAAGGCTGTTGTCGGCGTACCCGGTGCGGTATCGCCCTTGACGGGTCTTGCCTCGCTTTCCCCTCACCTGGCCATTCCTGCCGATCAGCCGCTCGCCGCGCTGCTCGCACGAGCCCTGCCATGCCCCGTCGTGGTCGAGAACGACGTGAATCTCGCAGCTTTCGCCGAGGCCACTCTCGGCAAGGGACAGGATCAGGACTCGCTTGCATTTATCGCTTTCGGAACCGGCGTCGGCATGGGGCTGGTCATCGGTGGAACGCTCTTCCGCGGCCAGCATGGACGGGCAGGCGAACTGGGTTTTCTGCCGCTAGGCCCCAATCCTCATCAGGCGGCGCCGCAGGCCCGCGCTGGTCTCTTCGAGGATCAGGTTGATTCGCCCGCGGTGCGCAGCCTGTATGGCGATGGCACGCTATCGGTCGCCGAGATATTCGCTCGCGCTGCTGCTGGAGACGAGGAAGCCGTCGCGGTCATCGAGACGCTCGCAAAATCGGCGTCGGTCGGCCTGGCCTCCGTGCAAGCCCTCTTCGATCCCGCTCTCATCGTGCTGGGTGGGGGCATCGGGTCGCGCCGCGAGTTTGTCGACGCCGTCAGGCGTCACATGTCGATGCTGCTGCCGTTTGAGACACGGATAGAGGCAACTGGGATCGGCCCTGAAGCTGGTATGCTCGGGGCGCTTATGCTCGGCCTGACCGACCTCGCGGCAATTGATAATGCAGGAAAACAGGAAGCCGTCCGATGAGCGCCGCACCAGCAAAATCGCAAGTTCTGATACCGCTTGATGACGGACAGCTTCGTTCTACGACACCGGTGCTTGTCCCGTTCATGGCTCCGCGCCTGCAGGGCGATTGTCGGTCGGAAGGCAGGATCGAGCTTTCGCTGTGGGGCGCCGGCAAGCTGGTCAATCTGACGTTCACCGGCTGGAGCGCCCCTTTCACCTATGCCCCGAACCGGGTGGAAGTGCATGGCGGAGGGCTTTACGTGGCGCAGTCGGCACCGGCGCTCTTCCTGAAGGGCGCAAAGTTGCGGACTTTCATCCCTGCCCGGCGCTGCGCCTGGTGGGGCACAACGGCGAAGCGCGAACCGATCGAACGGCAAGAGGGTCGCCGCATTGCCCGCACCGGTTGGGGCGTCGCCATCGCGGAGCAGAGGCCGGACGGCATTTTCGTAACCGCCGGCGCGACGATCGAAGAAGCGCTTGCAGCGCTCGAGCTCGACCAGGCGAAACTGATTGCCGAGGCCAATGCCTACGTCACGCGTTGCGATGCGATGCCGGAGGCACCTGCCCTGATGCGCAGCATGATCTCGCAGAGCCTGCATGCCGCTCTTTCCAGCATAAGGCGGGACGAGCATGGCGCCTTTGCCGGCCTCGCCGCCGGCCAGGCATACAGCGCGCCGGCTCGCACCTACTACCGTGACGGCTATTGGACGCTCCAGGCTCTCCTGGATCGGGAACCGGAAGCAGTCCGCGCCCAGATCGATCTTCTTGCGCGGGGTGTGCAGGAAAACGGCGAGGCGCCGAGTGGCGTCATCCTCACCGGGCCAGGGCAGGCCGAGGAATGGGAAAAGGTGCGTCTGACAGATCCACGGATCAAGGAGGAGCACCTTCGACCCGGAGACTGGTGGAGCGACCACTTCGACAGCCCGCTCTTCTTCATTCTGACGATCGGCGACTATGTCAATACGACCGGCGACGGCTCACCGCTGTCCCTGTACTGGGACAAGGTCGTGGCGATCTTCAATCGTTACTGCAGCTTCGACGAGACGGGAACCGGCTTGCCGATCAAGCCGCGGCACGACCGCGATTGGGCCGACAATGTCTACCGCCACGGTTATGTGGCCTATGATCTCGGCCTGTGGATCGGTGCCCTCGACGTCATCGCCCAGCACGGCGCCTCACTCGACAAAGCTGTTGCATCGAAGGCGGCAGCCGTGGCGCAAAAGGCGCGCGCTTCGCTGGACGAGACGCTTCTGCAACCGGGCGGCACCTACGCGGACTACGGGACAAAAGCAGATTTCGTCGAAGACCACCTGACACTCGACAGCCTGACGCTGCTTCGCTTCAAGGCGGTTTCCCCCGAGCGAGCGAAAAGCGTGCTCGCCAAGGTCCAGGAGATCCTGGAAAGTCGCAACAACGACGGCCAGCCCTATGGTGACTGGGGCGTGCTTTGCGCCTATCCGCCGTTCAAGCGCCCCAAGGATACGCGTGAGAAATCCTATTTCGCGTATCGCTACCACAATGGCTCGGACTGGCCCTATCTTTCGGGCCTTTATGCCGAGCAACGGCTTGCCTACGGCCTGGACGGCGCGGACTACCCGCTCCTGCGCTGGTGGAAGACCTGCCTCGAAGAGGGCTGGATGGGTGCCGTCGAATATTTCTCGCCGCCCTGGGGGCGTGGTTCGCTGCTTCAGGGATGGAGCAGCATGCCGGCCGCCGCCGCGCTTGCCTACAAGGATAGGCTGCCGGCCGCAATCCGCTAGAGGTTTCGCGACCGGTCGCCACCGAGGCGGCTTTTGAAAGAGCAAATGCAAAAGGGCCGCCGGAAAGGCGGCCCTTTTGCATGACATGTTGCAGCACTATTCCTTCGTTGCGCCCGCCATCAGGCCGTTCATCAACATGCGCTGCAAGGCTGTAAACATGACGAGCACGGGCAGCACTGAAAGCACCGACATCGACAGCAGCCTGGGCCAGTTGATACCGAAGCGCCCCACCGTATTGGCCAGCGCGACCTGGACTGTCCATTTGTCCTGATCGCTGATGATCAGGAACGGCCAAAGATAGTCGTTCCAGCGCCATACGAGATTGAAGGCGAGCAGCGTGCCGATTGCGGGTATGGCAAGCGGAACGATGATCCGCCACAGGATCCGCCATTCCGGCGTGCCATCGAGACGTGCCGCCTCCAAAAGGCTGTCAGGAATGTTGGTGATGTATTGGCGCATGAGGAAGACCCCGGTCGGGGTTGCCGCCGGCGCGATGATGATGCCTGCCAGCGTATCGAGAAGATTGAGATCCCGCAGCACCAGAAAGACCGGGATCATGATGATCTGAAGCGGCACCATCAATGACGACATGATGAGCAGGAAGAAGAGCGTGTCTCCTTTAAACCGAAACTTCGCAAGCGCGTAGCCAGCCATGACGCTGATGGTGACGGACAGCAGCGCCGAGAGCACGGAGACAATGGCTGAATTGCGGAAGAAGATAAGGAACTTCGCGCGCGACACCGTGTCGATGAAGTTCTGCAACGTCGGTTGTGCCGGCAAAATGGTCGGCGGCCACTGGAAGATTTCCTGTTGTGATTTCAATGACGACAGGAAGAGCCAGATCGGCGGCATCAGGAAGACGAACAGTGTCAGCACGACAAAGGCCAGTCGCCAGGGAGAGTAGATGCGTGTCATTTCTCACTCCGCGATATGCGCAACTGGAAGATCGTGAGGAACAGCAGGATGACGAACAGCACCATGGATTGGGCGGCTGCAACGCCAGCCTGCATCGGTTTCTGGAACGCAGTGTCGTAGATCGTCTGTATGAGGTAGACGGTCGCCTTACCCGGACCGCCGCCCGTCAGGGATACGACGAGTTCGTAGACCTTGAAGGCCTCGATCGAGGACAGGACCAGGACGACGGCGAGCGTCGGCTTGAGGAGCGGCAAGGTGATATGTGTGAACTGCCGCCACTTGCTGGTGCCGTCGATCGAGGCCGCCTCGTAGTAATCTGTGGAAATCGCGGTCAGGCCTGCAATGAAGATCATCATGTTGAAGCCGGCTTGCGCCCACACCCAGGCTATGACGACGGCGATCTGAGCCATCGTGTCCTGTTCCAGCCATGGGATCGGGGCGATGCCGGTCAGCGAGAGCAGGTAATTGACGAGGCCGTTGTTGAGGCCGAACAGCCATCGCCAGGCGACACCGATGATCAGCAGGCTGATCATGGACGGAAAGAAGACAATCGTGCGTACGACGGCAAACAGCCTGGTCTGTGGCGCCAGCAGGAGAGCCAGCGCCAACGAGACGACAATGTTCAGTGGAACCGCGACGATGACGAAAAGGACCGTCTTGAGCAATGAAACCTGAAAATCGGCATTGCTCAGGAGCCCGATAAAATTATCCAGGCCGACATATTGCGGCAAGGTGTTAGGCACCTGCGGAACGACGACCACACCCCGCTTGAAAAAGGCCATGAAGAGGCCCTGGACCAGCGGGTAGAGGGTGAAGGTAACGAGGAGCGCCATTGTCGGCGCCATGAGCAGGTAGGGCCAGCCGAGGCTTGCCAGGCTGCCTCGCAGGCCTTTCGGCACTGGATGGGGACCCAGTGCCGAACGGCTGTCTTCCAGTATGTCCGTCGTCACTTGCCAGCCTCAAGCGAGGCATCGGCAGCCTTCTTGATCTGGGAAATGGCCTCGGCAGAGGAGATCTGACCGGCCACAGCCTGCGTGACGGCGGTCTTCACTGTACCCCAAACGGCCTGCATCTGCGGCCAGGCCTGGTCGGTCGCAGCGTAAGCCGGGCTGGCGTTCAACTCGGCCTGCATTGCCTTGATCGCTTCGGTCGCGGCCGGATTGTCGTACTTGACGGCTGCTGCCTTCAGATTAGCCGGGATCATGCCGAAGGTCTTGGCATACTGTGCCTGGATATCCGGCGAGGTGACCCATTTGATGAAATCAATCGCTTCGGGAAGATGCTGGCTCGTGTTGAAGGCCACGATATAGTCGCCTCCGTAGATCGACGAGGCGACGGTGCCCCGCGGCGTCGGGCCAGCCTGCCACGCAAAATGCGCGTTGTCGGCCAGTCCGGCGATTTGCCAGCTTCCCGACATATAGGCTACGGCCTGACCGGCTGTGAAGATTTCCTTCGGATTGTCCGAGCTCGCGCCGGACCAGAGCCCGGGCGGCATTGCGGCCTTCGTGATGTCGATGAACTTGTCGAGCGCGCTCGTCCACGCTGCCTCGTCCATGACGACCTTCACAGGTTCTTTTTCCGTGTAGATGTGGTTTCCGTACTGATATTCGTGAACGATCCAGCGGCTTGCCGAAACGTCCCAGACAAGCGGATAGCGGGTACCCGACTTTTCGGCGACTTCCTTGATCTTCGGAACGAATTCATCCCAAGTCCAACCGGTCGCGTGGTCCGGGATGGCAATGCCGGCCTTCTTGAAGGCATCGACGTTCAGGAAGACGCCTGTGGAGGTTACGCGTAGCGGCGCGGCGATGACCTTGTCGTCGAGCTTGGCGCCATCGCCCCAGCCCTTGACGAAGTCGTTGATCCATTCGGGGCCGATCTCCTTGTTGAGATCGACGAGGAACGGACGGATGACCGGCTCCATCGACGAAGTGAGCGACAAATCCGGCATGATGCCGGAGGCCGCATATTGCTGGAATTTCTGGACCATCCCGTCATAAGGGGTGATCTCGAGGTCGAAGGTCGTGTCCGGGTGAAGTTTCGTGTACTGATCGAGCAAGGCGCGTGTGTTCGCCTCTTCCTGATCGTTGTCGACATACCAGACGATCTTCAGTTCGGATGCTGCCGCAAGCGAAATCGTCATCGCCAGGGCGCTTGCCGTCATAATCAATGTCTTGAGCGGTTTCATAGGGTTCCCCTTCTTTGCTCCTCAAACTCTGGCAACAACCGGCCTCCAAATCTCCCTTTGGCCGATCGTTTGTTCGTAACCATGACGAATTAAATACGAGTTTTCGATGGTGTCAACACAAACAAGATTGACCGCATCAATTAGTTCGTCCTGTTGACGAATAAAATGGCGTAGCTTAATCATCCCGAGAGCCAGAGGAGAAGCAATGGATATTTCAGTCGAGCCTGATGGCGCTGAGCTGCAGCAATCTATCGACAGGCTGGTTAGCACCGGCGGAGGAACGCTTCTCCTGCAGGCGGGCAGGCACATTACGGGACCCATCCGCCTGTTCAGCGGTATTACCCTGTCAATCGGCCCGGGCGCCACGCTGGAGTTCGTCCCCGACTACGCGCTCTATGCCGGAAATTCGGTGAGCGTAATCGCCGAGGGATCCGATCGCGCCTATATCGTCGCGCAGGAGGCCCATGACGTCGCGATCGTCGGCGAAGGCAAGATCCTTGCTTCAGGCGGCGCCTTCAGCACCGGCTTCGACGAGACCGTCGGCACCTACACGCCGAGCGAAAAGCGGCCGAGGGTCCTGGTGTTCGAAGACTGCAGCAAGATCAGGCTGGGAGGCTTTGTCATCGAAGATTCGCCGATGTGGACGGTCCACCTCGTGCGCTGCCGTGACGTGATCGTCGAGGGCATAGCGGTATTCAACAACCGACAACTCCCGAATACGGATGGGATCGTCATCGACAGCTGCGCAAAGGTCGCAGTGCGCCGCGTCATCATCAAAACGGCGGACGACGGCGTCTGCCTCAAGACCAGCCGGAGCGAAAAGGGCATCGCACGCTGCGCGGAAATCGAGGTTTCGGACTGCCTCGTCGAGAGCAACAGTTGTGCATTGAAGATCGGCACGGAGAGTTTTGGTGACATCCGCGACGTCGCCTTCACGCGTTGCAAGGTCCAAGATTCCAATCGCGCCCTCGGCATTTTCTCGCGTGACGGCGGAGCGATCGAAGACGTCGCCTTCTCGGACATAGAGATCGATTGCCATGAAACGCCCGATGGTTTCTGGGGCTCGGGTGAGCCGCTCACAATTACCCAGCTCGATCGCAGGCCGGAGATACCGGCTGGCGTCGTCACCAATGTCCGCGTCGAGAACGTGACGGGGCGCTGCCAGGGTCCGATCAATCTCTTTGCGGAACGGAACGGCGGGATTGCCGGAATGAGCCTCAGTAATATTCAGTTGACGATCGAGGAAGGCTTACTGGGAACAGCCAGGCAATATGACCTGCGCCCCACAAGTGCCGATCTCTCCCCGCCCAAGGGCCACGAGGGTCGTGGCAATGCCTGGTTGCGGGGAGCGGACGGAAAAATTGTCGGCCTTATCGATTATCCGGCAGGCATGCCGGCGCTCTTTGCGCACAATATCGCTGGCCTCACGCTCGACAACATCGAAGTCCGGCGTCCGGAGCCTCTGCCAAACGGCTGGAACACCGAAAACCTTTGCATCGAGTGACCGATAAGGGTCAGTCATACTAGGAGCAATTTGGCGCATGATGTGACGGAAGCCGTCCCGGGATCGTCGTCCTTACTGTTCCATCGGTCAGGAGGAACGCCCGTCCCGGGCGGCCCTGATCGTGGCTATTCTCGCACGCGTTGACACGCTTCGCATGATCTTTCCTTAAGGCGCCACCGCTACAGTCCTTCGGCTCAGGATGCCAATCACCAGGGATCCACAAAGCGCGGCAACAGCCGCAAAGCCGAACACCCCAGCCAGCCCCTGCGCCTCGACGATGAGGCCACCGATGGCCGCCCCACTCGAAATGGCGACCTGGAAAGTGGTCAACATCAACGCACCGGCGCTTTCCGCTTCATCGGATGCTGCCTGCGTGACGAAGCTCTGAACGCTTACCGGCAGGGCTCCGAAGGCAAAACCCCACAGCGCGGTCGCGGCAAATGCAACACTTGGAAGACTGCCGGCAAGCGCTAACGCCAATGTTGTCGCAGCAATCCCAACGGCCGCAATGACGATGGACAGCGCCGTGCTGCGCTCGGAAACAAAGCCTCCGAACAGATTGCCCAGAAAACCGCCGATCCCGAAGGCCAGCAGAACCACGGATATCCCCTCGACCCCAAAATGTGGCACAGTTTCGAGAAAGGGCCGAATGAAGGTAAAACCCGCGAAATGGCCGGCGACCACCAGCAAGACGGTCAGAAGGCCCAGTCTGATTGCCGGGCGACGCAGCACCGTGGCCATCGTGCCCAATCCTGCAGCGCCAGTCGACGGCATCGCAGGCAGGGTGAGGAGCTGAGCGATGAAGGCAAGGCCGCCGACTGCAGCCGCTATGACGAATGCAGAACGCCAGCCATAGGCTTCTCCGACCCAGGCGCCGACAGGTGCAGCGCAAACCGTTGCAACGGATACGCCGGTCATGATGATCGCCATCGCCCGCGGCATCAACTGCTCTGGAACGAGCCGCATGGCAAGCGCCAGCGACATGGCCCAGAAGCCACCGAGCGCGATCCCGAGCAAGCCGCGAGCAACGAGAAGCGTCGCGAGCCCATCAGAGAAGGCTGCCAGGAGACTGGAAACAACGAGCAGGGCTGTCAATCCGAGCAAGGTGAGACGACGGTCAAATCGGCTGGTGCCAATGACAATTGCAGGGCCTGCGATCGCGCCGATGACGGCGGTCATCGTGACCGACTGGCCGGCAGCACCGATACTGACGTGGAGATCTTGTGAAATCGGCGTAAGCAGGCTGGCTGGAAGAAATTCAGCCGTCACGAGACCGAAGACGCCAAGCGAGAGCGATACCACGCCTGCCCAGGCCGGCTCGGCCTCCTTCTTGTTCGTGTGGAAGCCATTGGCTTCGGGATTGATGTTCATATGCCATCTCCAAAGATTGTCGTGACAAGGCTAGACGGCTCCCGCTGGTGTTTCTATGCTAGAAAATCCACAAGACATGACCGTTCGTCCAAATGACGAGGACACGATGAGTGACGCACTGACGGAAATGATGCGAGGACTTCGTCTGGATGGCGTCGACTACGGCCGCTGCCAACCGTCTGCCCCATGGGCGACGGCGTTTCCGACCAAGGACGAAGCCCAGTTTCACTTTCTGGCAGCCGGCGAGGCATTTGTGCAGACGCCGGACGGGGAATGGATGGAAATGCGCCCGGGGGATGCTGTCCTGCTGCCGCGGGGCGATGCCCATGTCCTTGCAAGCGCGCCCGGTATAGTGCCCACGCCCGTCGAATTCATCCCGCGCAAGGCTGTCTGCGATGGGATCGTCGATCTGCAATGCCCCTGCGCGGATAGCAAAAACCTGCTGTTCTTCGCGGTCATGCGCTTCAATGTCGACAAGCGGCATCCCTTGCTGCAATTGATGCCCAATGTAATGCGGACAAGCGATCTGGCAGCCAGTGAGCCCTCCATCCCTGCCCTGCTCGATGCGATGATGCACGAGGTCGATATGAACCGCGTCGGCGCTGGCGGTATCCTGGCCCGGCTTGCTGATGTTCTGACCGCGACGATCATCCGCGCTTGGGTGGAGCACGGCTGCGGCGACGCCTCCGGATGGTTGACGGCCGTTCGCAATCCCGAAGTCGGGCGGGTCTTGGCAGCGATCCATCTCGATCCTTCCCATGACTGGACGGTCGAAGAACTCGCTCGCAAGATGGGCGCTTCCCGTTCTGGGTTCGCGGAGCGCTTTGCCAGGGCCGTTGGCGAAACACCTGCTCGCTATGTCGCTCGCATGCGCATGCATCAGGCGCATCAGTGGCTGCGTGAAGGACAGCGCGTGGCCGCGATTGCCGAGCGCCTCGGCTATGAATCGGAGGCGTCATTCAGCCGGGCGTTCAAACGCATCATCGGCGCCCCGCCCATGGCTTTCCGCGGGCGACCGCAGGATGGTCGCGCTTCCGCAACACCGTGATCTGTGAGGCACACAGCTTCGATGCCGGTTTTTGCGACAGCCGCTCGACGACTTTCGACCAGCGGCATCGCGCGATCAGCCCCATCTGATCCGGTTTCATCAGATGGGTCGGTATCAGATTGATCAGGCTTTCTGCGTCATGCGCTCAATTCGAAATCCAGTCCTTGTCTTCCATGCGACAGAGATTGCACATTCGGTCGGAGCCGGCCGGCCTGTCTACGCCTTTCGGCTGAAAACCCGCAAAGCTCCTTCCTTCCGCCGATGATAATGCTAGAGTTTCCGTTAGTGATCCGGCTAACATCAACAGAGCGGTGAATGAAGGCTTTGCCTACAAAGGCCGCGGCGACAGTAATCGTACTGTTCGCACGCGCGGTCACGGCGGTCCGCGCCGTGTGGCCCGAGGGAGGGCTGCCTTCCCGACCCTGCGTTTATTATGCCAACCACTCCAGCCATGGCGATTTCGTTCTAGTCTGGACGGTATTGCCGCCAAGACTGCGCCATCGGGCCCGCCCGGTCGCAGGGGCCGAATACTGGTTGAAGTCCTGGCTCAATCGCTTCATCGGCAGAGATGTCTTCAATGCGGTGCTGATCGCGAGGGACAGGGACAAGCGGACGGAAGATCCCGTCACGCAGATGGCCTCGGCCATCGATGCCGGTTCGTCCCTCATTCTCTTCCCGGAGGGTACACGAAACCAGTCCGATGCAAGGCTCCTCCCGTTCAAAAGCGGCATTTTCCATCTGGCTGTGGCGCGCCCTGATGTCGATCTCGTACCGGTCTGGATCAGCAATCTGAACCGCGTCATGCCAAAGGGGGAGATCGTTCCGATACCACTGATCTGCACAGTTACCTTCGGCAGCGCTTTGCAGATCACGCCGGGCGAAGACAAGGATGCTTTTCTCGAACGGATGCAGGCCGCTCTCCTGGCACTGTCTCCGAACATTGTAGGCGGTGGGGAATGAGTGGCGCGAATTCCGATCTTATGACGCTCGTAGCCGGGATCTTCGGCGTGCTCATCGTTGCGTCAGTCATCGGTTACATATTGCAGCAACGCCTCTCACCGAACGGTTCGAATGCAGCTGTCGAAAACCTCAACGCGCGGATCAAGGCGTGGTGGGTCATGGTCATCCTGATCGGCATTGCTTTCATAGCGGGCCGTATCGGCGTCTTGATCCTGTTTGGCTTTTGTTCATTTGCCGCGCTTCGCGAATTCGTAACCCTCATCAATACAAGAAGGGCGGATCATTGGGCGCTTGCGGCAGCCTTTTTCGTCGTCGTTCCGATCCAATATTTTCTGCTCTGGGCTGAACAATACGGCATCTTTTCGATCTTCATCCCGGTCTATGCCTTCCTGCTGATGCCGATCATCTCGGTACTCCGAGGCGATACGGAGCGCTTTCTCGTTCGCATCGCGGAAGTACAGTGGGCCCTGATGATCTGCGTCTTCTGCGCTTCCCATGTGCCGGCTCTGCTGACCTTGAAGATACCGGGATATGAGGGCCGCAATGTGCTGCTGATCGCCTTTCTAGTGATCGTCGTCCAGCTCAGCGATGTCCTGCAATATGTCTGGGGCAAATTGTTCGGACGCACGAAGATCGCGCCAAGACTGTCGCCATCGAAAACGGTCGAGGGCTTTGTCGGCGGTATCATCAGCGCGACGCTGATTGGAACGGGCCTCTGGTGGATTACACCATTCGCACCGCTTCAGGCAGGGCTGCTCGCCTTGGTCATCACGCTGATGGGCTTCTTCGGTGGCCTGGTGATGTCGGCGATCAAACGCGACCGCGGTGTCAAGGACTGGGGCAATCTCATCGAAGGCCATGGCGGATTGATCGACAGACTGGATTCCGTCGTCTTCTCGGCACCCATCTTCTTCCATCTTACCCGTTACTGGTGGTCGCTCTGATGCCCGTTGTGCTGCAACGTCTTTTACGCAGCGGAGTGATACACGTCCTGTTCGCTTTTCTGGCGATGGGCAGCTGGGCCATCTTCGCCAACCGTGCTCATCTCATGCCGGCGCCGCTCTATGCCGGTCTTGTGCAGGGGACGATATCCGCCTGCCTGACGCTTTTCCTGAAATCGGTGATCGACTGGCTTTCCAGCCGCTTCAGCGGTTCAACACGATTTTGGGCGCCGCCGCTGATTGCCTGCCTTGGCTCGGCCAGCATTCTCGTGGCGATCCACGCGGCGAGCGGCACACCGGAGATACTGCGGACCATCGCGCTGCCGCTGCTGGTGTCGACGACTTATGCAGCGATCTACAATTATTCGATCTCCGCAAGACGAGGTTTCGACACATGATGGAGACAGGAGACAGGAGACCTCTGGCGAGCCGCAATACCCGCTGGGCGGGCGCAATTGCCCGATGGATGGCCGCACGGGCCATCACGCCGAACCAGATCTCGCAAGCCAGCATGCTGGCGGCAGCAATCGCCGGCAGCACCTTCTATCTGGCGGGACAGACGACAGGCCTGCCACGTGCCGGCTACCTGCTGCTGGCTGTTCTATTCTGCCAGGCACGCCTTCTTTGTAATCTGTTCGACGGCATGGTCGCCGTCGAAGGCGGAAAGGGAGAGGCTGACGGTCCTTTCTGGAACGAGTTTCCGGATCGCATCGCCGACCTGATGATATTCGCTGGCGTCGGCTATGGCATCGGTATGCCGGGACTCGGCTGGGCGGCCGGCGCCTTCGCTGTGTTGACAGCCTATGTCCGGGAGCTCGGCCGCGCTACCGGCAATCCCAGCGATTTCTCCGGCCCGATGGCCAAGCAGCACCGGATGGCGACGATCACGGCGGCGGGACTGGCATCGCTTCTCGAGCCATTGTGGGGCGGGCAGAACCAGATTCTGACGATCGGTCTCGGCGTCATAGCGGTGGGAGCAGCCCTCACAACGATCCGCCGCTCGAAGACATTGGTAACGCGCCTCAAGCGTCGCTGACGAAGTCGTCATGGGGTCGACGCCAAGATCCCTACGGGGAGGAAGTAGACGAGAACCACTTCCTCATATGTGGCGACACCGGCCTCGACGGTCGCCGAACGACGTTAGAATTAGCAAAGCCCTGCCCCGCGGGCTGCCCGGTCCAGCTCCCCGCGAAAATCGGGGTGGGCCAGCCCGATCAGCGCCCTTGCCCGCTCGGCCACGGACTTGCCCTTTAGATTCGCCCATCCATACTCCGTAACGACGATATGCGTGTCGTTGCGCGATGTTGTCACTGGTCCGGTCAGCGCGGGAACGATGCGCGAGAGCGTGCCTTTCGCCGCAGTGGAGTGACAGGCGATGATCGATCGTCCCCCGCGCGAGGCATAAGCGCCGCGCACGAAATCAACCTGGCCGCCGGATGCACTGAACTGCCTTCCGTTCACGAACTCGGAATTGCACGCGCCGTTCAAATCGACCTGCAGCGTCGCGTTGACCGACACGACCCGATCATTCTGCGCGATGATGAAGGGATTGTTCACATAATCGACTGGGTAGGCCTCAACTGCCGGGTTGTTATTCAGGAAGTCGTAAAGGGCCTGATCCCCGAGCGCAAAAGTGAAGATAGACCGACCGGCATGGATCTGCTTGCGACTATTGTCGACTACACCCGCTCTGACCAACCTTGCGAGGCCCGGCGTCATCATTTCCGTATGAATGCCGAGGTGGCGATGTCGGGAAAGCCCCGAGCACACCGCATCAGGCAAAGCACCGATACCCATTTGCAGGCAATCGCCATCTTCGACCAGGTCCGCGATGATCGCCCCGATGGCATCATCCACCTCATTGCGCTCAGCGGCGAGCAACACAGGCAGGCTGACATCGTTTTCAACCAGCGCTGTCACGCTTGATACAGGAATCATGCAATCGCCCCGCACATAGGGCATATTGCGGTTGACCTCGAGGATCAGGCGGAGCCCGGGCTTTCGCGATACCCTGAGTGCATAGTCGGTACTGGCACCAAGGCTGAAATTGCCATCGGCGTCCATCGGCGAGACGGTTGCAATCAACGTGTCCACACCGACATGCTCGACCATCGAGCGCGGCACCTGGCTGAAATGACAGGGTACCAGGTCGACCGCGGGCAGCGCCTCCGCCAATCTCCTCTTGTCGAGCGCACGCTCGACGCCTCCATGAAAGTAGCTCATTGGGACGATCAGGTCGCGCAGCTCGTAGTCGAATACACTGGTGCCGGCGACGCCAGTGCAAAGAAGATAATAGAGCCGCACATTCTCGACGGCTCCCGCGCGGGCCCGTTCAGCAAACGCCGCAAGGATAGCGGGTGGCTGACCGGCGGCCAGTGGCATTGCGACCTTCGCCCCGGACGGAACCATGGTGACCGCCGTGTTTGCAGATGTCAGCCTTTCGCGATACAGCCTCTGATGGATCGTGGTCATTGGGCCCTCCTCCCAGTGCACATTTCAGAACAAATCAGCATCTATTTCCATGATCACAACCTTATCGGCAATTGCGACCGTTGCAGGCGCTTTCGTCTGCCACACAACACTCTATAAAAAAGCGCCCAGCGCCTGTTTTTTGCAAGGCTGGGCGCAGTGACGCGGTCGTTGATCGAGCCTTCATCGGTGCTGTTTTGGTCGCAGTTTTCACCAATGCACTGGCGATGCCACTGCCTGAAGTTTGGATAAAGACTCTCGAGCGCACGCAGCGGCACCGTCGCAAAGCCGCGCTTGCTGCCAGAATTCTGAATCAGGTATGCGAGGCGTCCTAGCCGCCCGAGGCGAGGGGCGGCGGTCAATGTCCAATGGAAGCCGAAATTGACGACCGTCACGCCAATGCCGACGACGGGTCAACCATCGCGATCGGTAGTCGATCGAGAGAGGATGGTTTGCATGCAGTTTGAGTTGACCGACCTCGATGGCTAGACGACAGTTGCAACGTGCAGCAAGGCAGGAGGAAATACGATGGACCAGCCAGACCGGTGGCGCCACATGGAAAACGCCCCGAAAGACGGTAGTCGGATCTTGGTCACGATCCGCCCGTCCGAACAGGGGCCGGCAGAAGTTGACCTTGCGTATTGGTCGAACGGCGATCAGTTCGGTGGAGAGGGCTGGCGCGCCTCTGATTCCTCCCCCGGACACATCATCGAATATGCTGAGCCGGAATTGAAGTGTTGGATGCCGATGCCCGCGGCAAACCTCAGTCGCAGCTCGATGCCCTCGCCCTGGGAAGGCGACGACACCGAGCAGCTCGACGGGTCGGGGATTTAAGAACTCGCGATAAACGACAAGGGTTTCTGCCTCCGAGAAGAGGTCCAGATTGCCGTCGACTGCGACAGGGTTTCCGCCCGCGGCTCGCATCGGTCCGACCTCCGAAGGCGCAACGGCAAACCGATGTTAACACGTGCCATTCCCCGCGAAGATTGATGCGCTCCGCTTCGGTGTGTGGCGTCCCGGGTGATCAACCGTTTGTTTCGATCATGTTGAGATGATCGTAGAGCGCAATCGCTCTTCAAATCGCGCACCGCTTCACAAAGCTTCTTGGCCGCTGCCTGCACCTGCGCATCTCAAATCCGACAGAGCTGAGCATAGTCGTATTTTTCCTAAAATCGATCCCGCTATTCTCTGTGAATAGTTGGCAGTCTTTGGCGGCGCCTGCAGAGTGACGTCACCTAAACAACATTCCTTTGACGCTGCTTTGACGGTGGGGTGCTACGGCCATTTTGTGAAGTTATGCAGAGGGATTTCAGCCGGTTATGCTTCAGTTCAACCATCGCCGAAGTATCGATTTGCCTTTTGGAGTTCCGGTTTCCCTTATCGGTTGCTTGCCAGACGCCGAAGTTGTGGCAGACTGGCCTCCGCATGCTAGGTCTTCGAGCTGCCAAACCAGCACATCGGAGGCAACGGGGGCGGGGCCGGTGGATTGCATGGACAAGGAGCAAAATCCGTTTCGGATGTTCCTGCTCGGGCCTTTCGCCCTTGTGGACGCCGGAGGTCGGTCGGTTACTCCGAAATCAAAAAAGGCCCAGGCTCTTCTGGCGATGCTTGCATTGTCCGCCCGTGGGTCGCGCTCGAGAATCTGGCTTAGGGACAAATTGTGGAGCGACCGCTCCGACGACCAGGCAGCAGCTAGTCTGCGCCAGGCTCTTTTCGACATTCATAAGACTCTGGGGCCAGCACGTAATCTCTTGATTACGGATAAGAATACCGTTTGGCTGGATATGGATCGCCTCGTACTCGATACCGACCTCGTGGTTCGGACGGAGCGGCCCGCGGATCAAATCACCGATGAATTGCTCGAAGGTATCGACATCCGCGATCCGGAATTCGAGGACTGGTTAGCACTGGAACGGCAGAACTGGTATCGCCGGCTCGATGAAGGCCAAGTCCATGATGTATTCGAGCCGCGACAGCAGCCAAGCCGCGATATCGCCAAACATTCCGCCCTGCTGCCGCTGACGGGCGCCCCGGATACGCCGAGGCCAGGCAAACCCGTGGAAATCGCCAGTAGCGACCCAAATCCGCGGCGGGCTTCCGGTGACTGGCGATGGGTGATGGCCCTTCAGTCACCCATAGTGGTGGGCGCTGCAGAGGGCGGACAAATTGCTGCGACACGGTTCCAGAATCTCATTGCAAAAGCCGTCATCGACGGGTTGGCCATTGGTGTCACCGACCTCTCCTTCACCCTGCCGGATATTGAAGAGAACGAACAGCAAATCAGCCTTCCGATATGCCTACAGCTTCGCCTGACGTTTGACGGTGACATGGTGCTGATCGAACTGGTGATGAAGCACCTGATCAACAACCGTATTCATTGGCTGGGCAGTCAGCCAATCAACCGCATGCAGTTCGAGCGAGGCGAGTTCGGCACCGCCGCTGCGCTGATCAGCCAGGCCATCGATCAGCTGGCCTATTTCCAGGAGACCCAGGCAAACGACGGCCGATTGTCGCAAGACGGCCTCCTGATCGACGCCGTCAACGCAATCTTTCGGCTGTCGCGCAGTGACCTAGATAACGCCGAGCGGCGCCTGGAAGAACAGATCCAGTATCAACCGCGGTCATCGGCTTTTGCCTGGCTGTCATTCATCCGGACTTTCCAGGTCGGCCAACGTTTCAACGTGCTCGACGCGCATCTGATCGAGGAGGCCCAGGCCTATGCGCGCAAGGCGCTGGAACTCGATCCGCAGAATTCGGTGTCGCTCGCGCTCGTCGGCCACGTCCATTCGTTCCTGTTCTGCGAATATGACTACGCGGCCAACCTGTTCGAAAAATCGATCCGCCTGAACCCGGCCCTGCCGCTCAGTTGGGATCTCTACGCCATGCTTCATTGCTATGCAGGCCAGCCCGACAAGGCTGTGGCCATGGCGCGTTGGGTGCAAGAGCTCGGCGTCTACAGCCCGCACAAATATTACTTCGATACGACCAAATGCATTGCAGCGGCGCTTGCAAGCGATCATGCCACAGCCATAGCTGCAGGCGAAGAAGCCCTGCGGGCACGGCCGAATTTCAACAGCCTGCTACGCTATCTTGCCTCCAGCCATGCCCATTCCGACGATCTCGGCGGCGCGCGCCATTACCTGCAGCGTCTTGAGGCGGCCGAGGGCGGCTTCTCCATCAATGCTTTTCGCGGCAGCGGCTATCCGCTGCTCAACACAGGCGGCGGCCAGATCTTGATCGACGGCCTGCTCAAGGCGGGCGCTAAGCTGCGCTGAGCCCCGGACAATTTCTTCAGAACTTCGCGCAAGGAGGCTGCAATGGAAGCGGACACCACCCCGGAACTACAATCAAAAATTGTTTCATTTCTAAACAGTTATAAATTCAGGATTGAGCCGGATACGGTTCTTCCATGCGAACCAAGGGGCGATGCGAGCGCCGATCCCCTCGCCGGTGCATCGCCGGCTGCGCCTGATGCATCGCCCGAACCTGCGCTTTTCTTCGGCACGGATGAAGATGCATCGCCCATGGCCGGGCCCATGATGGCGACGATGGCGGTAGCCTCGGTCCTCAACAAGAGCGTCGCGAACAAGTCGGTGCTCAACAAGGCGTCGCTGAACAAAAACAAGAATAAAAATAAGAACAAAAACAAGAACAAGTCGACGATGGACGGCGCCAGTCTCGGCGTGTCGCAGCTTATCCCCTCCTTCGAACTGCGCAGGCTGCACCAACAGCCGTCACGCAACGCCTATACCGCGGCGCGGCGCTTCACCTGGGAAATGCTGGATATACTTCCGCCGCCCGGCCCGGATTATACCCGCCTCGAGACGACGGTGCTGCTTTCCATGCAACGCCGCGACCGCGAACGTGCGCGGCGCCTGCCCGACATCGAGATCGAAGCGACGATCTCCGTGGCGGAATTCACTCGCGCACTGCACATCGAGGATCTCGGCGGCTTCGAGCAGACAGAAGGCCTTTTCCAGGCGATCCTGACGGCCTGCGAATATGTCGGGCTGATCTACAAAAGCCAGTTTAACCGGCTGCGGCCAAACCAGTTCGAGCCCATGCTGCGACCGCTACTGGCCGTGCCTGCCCACGAGTCCTATCCCAGCAACCACTCGTTCCAGTGCTTTTCGATCGCCTTCGCGTTCTCGACGATCCTGCCGGAACATCCGGCCACCGACGAGCTTGCCCGCATCGCCCAGAACGTCGCCGAAAACCGTGAATGGGCCGGCCTGCACTATCCGAGCGACACGCAGGCGGGGCGAGATCTCGCCCGACGCTTCGCTCCCTACCTCCACGACGCGTTCGGTCCTCTGTTCCAGGCCGTACACGACGAATGGGTCTGAATTCGCCAGCTGCTGCTCAACAGGATGATAACCATGACGGATCAAACACAAATGCCTGAGCCCGCGCCGATCGACTACTATTATCTCTGGCACCTGACTGCCCTTGGCGTCGTCGACGCAGAATATGGATCGGCTCCGCCTGCTCACCCCGCGCTCGATGCGAGCGCCGCACGCGCGCTCCCAGATCCCCTCATCACCGGCACGGTCTGGGATGCCATCGCTTCCGCCGGCCCGTTGCGACCGGCACGGGTCGCGCTGATCGATGTCGGCGTATCTCCTGACCATCCCAATCTGGCAACCCGGCTTGACCGGGAAGCGTCAATCGATTTGACGACCCATCGTTACGGCGCGCGCGTGCTCGAGATTCTCGATACGACCACGTCCTTTGACCGTGAGGAAAGACATGCCTTCTTTGCCGGGCTCAACATCGCTCCGCTCGGCAATATCGGCCTTTCGAATGACGACCAGGACTATCTCAGTGACCTGGTTGCCGAATACGCCGCGTCGGAGGGGGTTCTCCGGCGGCTCTACAATCCGGAATCGCTGTTCGCATCGCATGGTACCTGCTGCGCGGGTCTGATTGTCGGCGAACCCGCTGTTGTTGCCGAAGAAGGCACACCAAGCCTCCCGCCGGAAGGAGCCTTCTACGGGAATGGTGACGAACTGCGTACGAGCGGCAATCGCAATGTCATCCCCTATTTTGGCGTTGATCCTTTCTCAAGGCTCATCTCGATCAGAACGTCCTTCGAAGACGATGTCAGGCAGTTCATTGCGGCCTTTCTCTATGCCTATCATCAGAGAGTTGACGTGATCGTCATGCCGCGCGGTCTGCCTGACCCCAAACGCAGCATCGTTGATCCGAAGAACGAGCTGAAGGCGGACCTGGAATTATGGAAAAACCAGGATGCCGCCAATCTGTTCACGCGCATTGCCGTTGCTGATCAGGGTGGCCCCGAACTGGAGCCGAAAGCCGCGCAGAAAGGATCCAATCCGGATCGCCCGTGGCATATTCTCAAACAACTCATCCTCGCCATCAGCCGGCACATCCCGATAGTCTGCGCCGCAGGAAACAGTGGCGAAAGCCAGTTGATCTATCCGGCAAGTCTTGCCGCCGATAACAACGGCATCATTGCTGTTGGGGCCGTTACCGTCGAAGGTTTCCGTTCGGGTTACAGCAATTATGGCGAAGGATTGACGGTTGTCTCCCCCTCTGACGACGGTGAGATCTTCAACAGGCATCAGTTGCGCCTCGACCGGCTTTCTCCATTTGCGGCGCAGCACGACTTCGGCGCTTTTCGAACGCGGGAATACCATTATTCGCACTTCTCGCTGCTGACGACGGACCTGTCAGGGATTTTCGGCTATAATCATGGTTCCGATCCGTGGTCTGCCATCGTGCCGTTCGGAATCAATCCGGGCATCGGGGGCGGATACTACACCACTTTCGGGGGCACCTCCGGCGCGTCGGCGCAGGTGGGTGGGCTATGCGCCCTGATACAGCGGGCCTACAAGAGCCGCCACAATCCCGGTGACCGCCTCTCGGGGCCTCACGTGAAGTCAATTCTAAAGGCCGCATCCCGCCTGGACGCCATTGTCGCGCCGGGAACGAGGAAGTTGACGGCGGATTGCATGAATGCCGAAAGCGAGGACGCGCTCGATATGGCCTATTTCTTTGGGTCAGGCCTGCCGAACGCGCGAGCGGCGGTGCAGGCAGCTCTGGCCATCTGAACCTCGACGGTGCGTTTTCCATAATTCGAAGCCTCCTCTATCGAGGGGGCTTTTTCTTTGTTTATGCCCTTTTTACGGATTTTTAACGCGGTGCTGGCGAGCGAATGACGCCCTTGGGCAATAGTGCCTCTCAACAGACGACGCACACCGTTCCAATGCCGGACGAAGCGGTCCCGACCGGGGCATCTTCACCCGAGATGCAACCTTAATCCGCAAGAAGACAAACTCACGGAGGCTGTTGATGTCCGCGACCCACATTCAACAATTGGCAGATGAGGCGCGCCACCTGCTCAAGGGCAATCCCCTGATGGCAAGTACCGTCTCCCTGCAGCGCGTCGCAACTCGCAACCTTTTGAAGCGACGCTTCCAATATGGCCGCACGCTCGCGGCGGCTTCGAAGCTCGCCGATTGTTCGGCCGGGGTAGAGGCGCTGGCGGGCTATTTCCCCGGCCTTGGAGATGGCGGATACAGCCGCCTGCTGGAGCTTTTGCCAGCGGTCGCCGGACCGGTCAGCCTCGACCCTTACCGCTCAGCCGTGCTTGCAGCCTGGACGGGTGGGCTCGCGCGCAGTCTGGAATGGCAGGCGGGCAGCCCCAATGCGCAGATCGTCTGCCGCTATCTGCAGACGGATCTGATCGCATCGGATCTTGAACTCGAACGCCAGCCGGCATGCCGGCTTTCCTGCGGCATTGGCCTCGTCCGCATCGAGAGCCCGACGTGGAGCCATGTTATGCAAGCCCTCCTCCGCCAATGCATGCCGGACTATCCCGGTCCCGACGACCCCATCACGGACGACGCCGAATTGGATCGCATCGCCGACCATCTGGAGAAGGCGTTCGCCTTGATCGCGGAAACGGACGTGTACGGCTATCAGCGTTTAATCGCCGGCCTGCACACGCTTCACGTTGGCGTGCGACGTGAACCGTCGTGTTCCTTCTCAAGTTCGAACGAATTGCCCGGCAGCGCGATGATCGCGCTTTCAAGAGAAAGATTGCGCGACGGCGATCATGCCGCGACTGCGGCCGAACTGCTTCACGAGGCAGGGCATGTCCTGCTGGGGTTTTATACGACCTCGGCGGCGGCATCCCTGCCTGGCGAATTCCGCTATGTTTCCCCATACGAGAACGACCTACAGACGCTCGAGAGCATCCTGCATACGGCCTACGCCATTCCCTGGGAGTGTGCCTTCCGCATGGCATGCCTATCCGCCGAGGTGGATCCTGAGCACCGCGCCCTGAAGACGGCATTCATAATCGCCTATGCTGCGCGGCAAATCCCGCTCATCGATATCGCTCGGAAAGGAATCGAACGTCTCGGCGGCGATGTCCTCCTCGACCTCCCAGACATCGCCGCCATTCCTTCCTGGAGTGGCCGGATCCTGTTCCTCGTGAGCCAGTTGCTTGCCGAAGAGCCCATTGCACACCGCCAGGCTCACCTTGCCGAGCGCCAACGAGTTCTCGATCGCCAAGCCTGGAACATCGGACAGGTGCTCCTGCGCGGCAAGGAGCCGATCGATCCGCGGATGGGTCAGCGAGAGATCGATGACAGCGGCGACAATGTCTGCCTCTGGTACGATGGCAGATTTCACGTGATCACGAAGGCCGCCGACCATGCGATGAGCAAGGATTACGGTCGCTGCGCCGAGACGACCCGTGTAACTGCGCCCAGCGAGATGGAGGCGATGTGATGGTCAATTCTCGGTCTAAACGATTGTCAGCGGCTGCTAGCGCGTCCGTCGATTTCCCGAACCCCTTCGCCCACAGCCTTGGGCGAGGCGGCAGAGGGGCTCTGTTCACCGGCAATAGTGCTGATGCTGTCGAGGAACAGAGCCCCAATGTTACCAGTGCTGCATTCGGCGCGTCGTCGTGGGCATCCGATATGCCGGCGGAGAACGAATATGTCTCCGCAGCAATCGATCACCACGACACCTTCCTAACGCCTCTTTGCCATCAGCAACGCGACTTCGCGCGGTTTCGCGAAATCGACTTCGTCATCATCGGATGCGGCGGCGTTGGCTCGCAGATTGCCATCCAGCTTGCGACCCTCGGCGCGCGCCATTTCCTTCTCGCGGATGCGGATCGTATCGGCGAGAATAACTTAAGCGACCTCCCTTGGGCGGGAAAAGCTGATCTCGGCTGTCTGAAGACAGACAAGCTGGCGACTTATCTGGCTGCACGGTTTTCTGCCAACGTCTTCGCACTGCCGGAAACTGCGGAAGGGGCTGCTGCGCTTCGGTTGATCGCAGACTATGCCCATAACCCGTTCGTCATTCTCGCCGGCGAGGATTCCCCTTCGGTAGGGCAGTTCGTGGCAGCCGGTCGCGCATCGGCAGCCGGCATGCCGCCCTATTTGCAAGTGAGCAGCTACGGAGGCTATCGCACTACCAGTTCCGCTGTCGTGGTGCATGCCATCTCGCAGATCGCTCAACAATGCCTTTCGAAACACTCTGCCTCGCCAGGACGCCGATGGATAGCCGACCTCAAAACCGATCAGGGCGAGCTCCGTTCTCCTTCCAAAAACCTCGCAAGTAGAGGCCCGTTCGTCGCTCCGAGAGACGCCAAGAAGGAACCTGTCGAAATCGCTGATGCCATCAATCCGGCGGCGCCGCATGCACAGATCTGGTCGCTCGCGCCATGTTCGCTCATCTACGATGCTGGCGAAACTGCCGGAATGAATGGTGAGTTGACGATATCAGAAGCTCTTCGCGATCCGCTGATCGCCATGGTGATGCGAGCCGACGGCGTAACCAACGAAGAATTGAAGCAACTCCTGGAGACAGCAGCCCGCAAGGTCGAAACGAATCTGTCTGACGAAATTCAGGAACAATGAGATTCGATATCATGACAAGTTTCCCAATGATAATTCTTGCTTTTGCGGGAGGTAAAGATCGCAAGGTGATCCGTACCGCTCGCGAGGCTGCGCGACTGCTGCTGAATGAATGGCCCACCGACGATGGTGAGGAATTCTTCACGGCGGTGAGAATCTGTTTGGAGGTCCTTACCGGAGATACCGAACCCGAGAACTTGCACGAGGCGATCGTTCGCGCTGCATATGAAGCGGGTATCGCTGCGATCACGACTGATCACCGCCTGGGTATCCTCAGGATCTATCCAGTCACCGAGGACCGCCGCGCATGCGCTCCTTGCAATCCCGCTCCCGTCGAACCGCTTCCGCTATTGCCATCAGGGCGCCGACCGCGGCAGCGAAAATGGTTGGGGCGATCTAAAAGGCATCGATCGGAAATGCATCGGGATGTTTCGAATGAAGGCGAAACTGCCCACGTATCTCTTCGCGACAACCGGAATGAGAAGACCAAGATATTGTGATTTGCCGAAGCTCATCGACCTGCGCGAAGCTATGCCCGCCCTGTTGGGCTCGTCCCAAAACTCTCGCGAAACCGGCGGGAGAAGTGCGAGCGCGACACGTAGCCCGCAGCCTCGGCGGCGGCGATTGCCGTAGCGCCGGATGTGATTGCATGTTGCGCGGCCTTCAGACGCTCGCGCCGCAAGATTGCGCGGAAGGACGTGCCGTCTGCGGCCAATCGACGTCGTAGCGTGGATGCTCCAATTCCAAGTTTTCCTACGACATCAGAAACGTTCCAAGCCTCGGAAGGAGCCGTTGCGATCAGCCAGGCGATATCGTCCGACAGGCTTTGTCTGAAGAGTGGTCGTGCCTCGGCAAGTGGCCGCAATAGCGCCAGAACCTCTGTCAGCCTCAGCCGTTTGATCGTTTCGCCGACGCTGACATCAGCGATCGTGGATGCTGCGTGGCAAATCGTCTCGACGAGATCGATGCTCAGCGGCACGGCGTCGAGATCGACGGCGCTTCGGGCACGCTCCGCAAGGGAGAGCGGTGGAATGCCCTGCGGCAGGAACGGCACGTCGAGCCGCAACGCTGCGTAGACGCCGGTTTTATCGTCCGGAATGTTGACCACGTCCATCGGCACACCACCGGGCAACACGAAGAGCGAGCCGGCCGAAAAGGACCGGATGCGATCGCCAAGCCACACGTCCTTTTGGCCATAGAGCACGACGCAGACCATCGGACAATCAAGTCGAAGAGCTGCCACCCGTTCGCGGTCGAAGCAGCAATAGGCGAAAAGCTGCTCGCCATAAGGATGCATCCCGACATCGAGCTTTCCCGCCACCATGGGGCGGAGTCGATCGAGCAGGCGGTGGGAAAGCTCGGAACGTCGGTCGCGGATCATCATGTTCATAAGCGCAATGTATGAGAAGGCGCGGCAAGAAAAAATACCGCGGGTGAGCGTTTCGGGCCCAAGTGATCACAAATCTGGCGCATGCCGAATGGCGAAGGGCGGCACAAGAAGGGTCTTCAAGACAAGGAGACCTTCATGAAGACCTTCAAATTTGCGCTTGCCATCGGGGCAGCGGTCGCATCGCTGTCTTTCGCTTCCACGCCGACACGCGCTGCTTCAGACCTTGACCTTGAACTCTGGCGTCTCGACTGCGGCGACGTCATCGTCAAGGATTTATCGATGTTTTCGGACACCTTCGCTTTTGCCGGTAAGAAGGGCGCGCTGACGGACAGCTGCTACGTGATCCGCCACGGTGGCGACTACCTGCTTTGGGATACCGGGCTTCCTGCCGGCATCATCGGCAAGGCACCCGATCAGGATGCGCCCATCGGCGTCTCGCTCAAAACCGACATCCCGACCCAGTTGAAACAGATAGGCATCAAACCGGAGCAAATCGCAACCGTCGGCATCAGCCACAACCATTTCGACCATCTCGGGCAGGCTGCGACCTTTTCGAAAGCCACGCTTATGATCGGCGCCGCCGATTGGCAGACTTTTCACGACAATCCTCCGCCCTTCGCGGTCGTACCGGATCTCGTCAAACCCTGGCTCGATGGGAAGGCGAAACTCGACCTCGTGACGGGTGACCGTGACGTTTTCGGCGACGGTTCCGTGATGATGCTGTCGATGCCCGGTCACACGAAAGGGGAAGCCGCCCTCCTGGTAAAGCTTGCAAAGATGGGGCCGGTCCTGCTGTCCGGCGATGTCGTACATTTCGAGGATAATCTGGCCACCCACGGCGTGCCGGGTTTCAATGAAAACCGTGCCGACACGCTTGCATCGATGGAACGCCTCGAAGCGATTGCAGCGGGGCTGAACGCAACGCTCGTCATCCAACACGATCCCACCCATATTTCGCGCCTGCCGACCTTCCCCGAAAGCGCAAGATAGGCGACACGATCGCCATCGGCATATGATCACAAATGCTACCGGCGTTGACATGCCGGTGGCAGCAACAGGTCGGGCTCGCCAAAATCGTTCCCTTGGCAACCGGAGGCTGGCCATCTCTCCTTCACCTGCCGCTCCTTTCGCCCTTTTCATAGGCTTCATCGAAACTCGATGTGCGATGGATCCGAAGTTCGCATCACCATGGACCCGGCGAACAGGTCACTGGATCGTTTTCAGGCGCTTTGCGCGCAATAGGCACGCCAGCCGCCATAACCAGTGATATCCGGCTGGCCGGCGATGGCCGCATTTTCACAGAGAAAGCCGGTCACCTGCGAACCGTCGTCAAGCGTCAGCTTGCCGACCCCGAGCGGCGCGGGAATGCGGCCGATGAAATCGCCGAAACCGGCAACCGGCAGTGCCCAAATCTCGATGGCGACCGGCGCACCACCTTCGGCGCGGATTAGGCCCGGTTTGGCCGGAACAGCTGCGGTCAGCGCGTAGAGCCTGTAGTCGCTGCTGGTGGCCATGGACCGGCGGAAGAAGCCACCGCGCTCGACAAGTTCGTGGTTGAGCGGCATGCCGGAAAGATGGGCGCCGACCACGGCGATCTCCCGATAGCCTTCCGGCAGCGGCTGTTCGACGACTTCCGGATAAGGGTTGTCGAACTTGGCCAGCTTGAGGCCCGTTGCCTTGTGGAAGGCGGCAGCTATGCCGGCTGCGCGCGCCTCCTCAAAACCCGGTGCCAGGAACGTGACGCCGAGCGCCAGTCCGTCCTTTCGGAAGCCGTTTGGAACGGCAATACCGCAAAGCCCCATGAGGTTAACGAAGTTCGTATAGATGCCGAGCTTGCTGTTCAGCTCGATCGGGTTCGCGGCGATCTCCTCCTTTGTGTAGATCGTCGGCGTCGTGGGCACCATCAGAACGGCGATGTCCTTCCATACGGCGCGCGTGTCGCGCTTGAGTTCGGCAATGCGATGGATTGCCGCGAAGGTGTCGATGGCGTTGAAGTTGCCGGATTTCGAGAGGATCTGCCGCGTTACCGGATGGATCGCATCCCGATACTTCTCCAGCACGCTGTCGAGGCTGAGCGCGCGTTCGGAAATCCAGGGGCCGTCATAGAGAATGCGTTGCGTTTCCTCGAACGGCGTGAAATCCACCTCGACCTTCTCGCCGCCCATGGCGATCAGCCGTTCGACAGCTTCGCCGAACAGGCGCTCGGCTTCGGCGTCACCGAAGAAACGAAGCGCATCGCCGGCCGGCACGCCGAAACGGAAGCGCGGCGGCGGCGCGACGGGAGTGAGCTGCACGTCGTCGGCTTCCGGCTTCGAGAAGGGATAGGACGGGTCATAACCTGCCATCAGCTTCAGCACGCTCATGCCGTCCTCGACTGTCAGCGAGAATACGGAGAGCGTTTCGATGGTCTTTACGCAGCCGCCGCCGGAAACACAGGCATTGCTGACCAGACCGGGCGTCGGCTTGATGCCCACGATATTGTTGAAGCCTGCGGGTACGCGCCCCGAGCCGGCGGCATCGTTGGCGATAGAAAAGCTCGAAAGCCCGGCGGCCACGGAAACGCCGGAGCCCGAGCTCGACCCCCCGGAAATATAACGTTCGTCGAAGACGGAGGAGCAGGCGCCATAGGGTGTGCGCATCCCCACCAGACCGATGCCGAACTGATCCATATTGGTCTTGCCGATGAGAAGCGCGCCGGCCTCGAAAAGGCGGTCGAGCGCCTGGCCGGAGGACTGGGCGACATAGGCGCTTTCCTTGAGCGCATTCGTCGTCGGCAGGCCGACGATATCGTTGCAGTCCTTCACCGAGAAGGGGACTCCCCAGAGCGGTCGTCCATCACGGCCGGCGGCCTCCAGCCCGGCTGCAGCCTTGAGCGCGGTCGCGCGCGGCACGAGATAGGTCCAGACGTGGTCGTCGCCGCGCGCTTCGATGCGGTCATAGATGGCGTTGACGACGCGGGTCGGCGTCAGTTCACCGGTAGCATAAGCCTTGCCGAGCGTGGTGAGATCGAGGCTGCCTGTGGCGTCGGACCAGATGAATTCTGACATGATGCTACTCCTGAAATGTCGTTAGTGCCGCCAGGACGCCGGCGGTGGCGGCAACCGTGCCGAAAAGGCCGTTGCCGAATGTTGTGATGCGCAATTGCGCGCTGTGGCGCAGAGGCGAGGTGCCCTTGCAGGCATCTGCCACCGCCAGGCACTCGAAACCCATGTCGTTGGCCGCACGCTGGGTGGCGTGAACGATGCCCTCGGTCGGGAGACCGGTCACGAGCAGGTTCCGCACGCCGCGTTGGCGCAGCTCATCCTCAAGCCCCGTGCGGAAGAATGCGCTGTCGCCACCATGATCGACGAGGATTGCGTCACCGGGCAGCTCCAGCCTGTCGCTCAGCGCCCATTCGGCAGAATGCCTGGCGGGAACATGGTCGCCGAGGAGACGACGGCGAGCCGCCATCGCGCTTTCGGACGGGTCTGCGCCACGGCGGGCGGCAACGACGGTAAGGCCGGCTTTCTTGGCCCCTTCGAGCAGTTCCATGGCGGCTTCGAGCTCCCGCTCGGCCGACAGCGCGGCGATGTTGCCGTTCTGGAAGCCGAGGAGCAGAAGCGCGGTGTCCCTCGCCGACCAGACCCCGTCGAAGGGCCAGGAATAGGGATTGGCGGCGATGGCGGCGAAGTTTTTCATGTCGCGCTCAGCCATCGAGCATCTCCAGCATGGCCTTGAATGCTGCCCGGTCGGAGACGCCGCCCCAGCGCCCGCCGAATGCCCCAAGGATTTCGATCGTCGCTTCGTGATTGGGTGTTTCGACCGCCGCCGTGCAGTCTTCGAGAAGCACGCACTCGATGCCGTATTCGAAACCGTCGCGCATGGTGGATTGCACGCAACAATCCGAGGTGACACCGGTGACGACAAGGCGAGAGATGCCGCGCTTTTTCAGTTCGTCCGCCAGTTCCGTGCGGTGGAATGACGACTTGCCCGGCTTGTCGATCACCAGTTCTCCCTCGACGGGGCTTAGTTCAGGAATGATCTGCCAGCCCGGTTCGCCACGCACCAGGATACGGCCGGTCTTGCCCTTGTCGCCAATGCCTAGCCCGTGGACGCGGGTGCGCCATTGCTTGTTGGCATGCAGGTCCGAAAGATCGGGTCGGTGCCCCTCTCGGGTGTGAATAACGGTGACCTCCGCCGCCCGGGCAGCCTCGAGAACATCGCGGATCGGCGCGATGACGGAGCGGGTGTTGGAGACATCCTCGCCGAGTTGGTCGACCCAACCGCCGGGGGCGCAGAAATCCACCTGCATGTCGATGATGATGAGCGCGATCTCCGCCTTGGAGACGGGACCGCCGAGCGGCCAGAATCCGCCGGTTGCCGGACTCGTCACAAGGTTACTCCCGTTTGCGCATCAAAAACGAGGATGGCCCCCGGATCGATGGCGAAGGACACGTTCTCGTCGCGGCTGATGCGATGGCTGCCGTCGATCATGGCCTTCAGCTTCGGCGACGACTTCATCACATCGCGCTCGTCCTCGATCATGTCGGCATGGCCCATGGCGATCTCGCCAGAATCCAGATGCAGCAGCAGGTCGGCTCCCAGATCCTCGACGAACAGCACCCTGGCGGAGAGGGTTCCGGGTCCCGTCGAGCCCGTGGTCACTTTGAAGGCTTCGGGGCGGATGCCGGCGACAACCTTCCCGCCAATGCGCCCGGCCAGCCGGTCTGCCGAGGCCGGAAGCGGGAGCAGGAAGGGACCGATCTGCAAGGCCGGTGCGCCATCGCGACCGACGAGGGTCGCCTCCATGAAATTGATCGGCGGCGAGCCTATGAAGCTCGCAACGAACATATTCACCGGATTGTCGTAGAGCCTGCGAGGGGCATCGAGCTGCTGCAGCGTTCCCTTGTTCATCACCGCGACGCGATGACCCATCGTCATCGCCTCCACCTGGTCGTGCGTCACATAGACCGTGGTGACCGCCCGCATGCGCTGCAGCCTCGAAATCTCTGTCCGCATCTGGCCACGCAGTCGAGCGTCGAGGTTCGAAAGCGGTTCGTCCATGAGAAAGGCGTTGGGCGAGCGAACCAGCGCCCGCCCCATGGCGACGCGCTGGCGCTGGCCACCAGAAAGGCGCGCCGGCTTCCGGTCGAGGAATTCCGTCAGTTCGAGCAGCGCAGCCGTTTCGCGAACCTTCGCCGCCACCTCCTCGGGCTTGGCGCCGCGAACCTTCAGTCCGAACGCGATGTTTTCGCCGACGGTCAGATGCGGATAGAGCGCGTAGGACTGGAACACCATGGCGATATTGCGCTCGCGCGGGGCAAGATCGTTGGCGACGGTATCGTTGATCCGGAGCGTGCCGCCAGTGATCTCCTCGAGGCCCGCGATCATGCGCAGCGCCGTGGTCTTGCCACAGCCCGACGGACCGACAAGCACCATGAACTCGCCGTCGTTGATCGAGAGGCTGAAGTCCGTCAACGCAGCGGACTTGCCGCCCGCATAGGTCTTGGACACGTTCTGAAACGAAATCTGGGCCATGGATCTGGGTCCTACTGTACGCCGTTCGTAGCGCCCTGAACGAAGTAGCGATTCATGAACAGCGCCATCAGGACAATCGGAATTGTTGAGAAGTGGGCGAGCGCGCCGAGCGTGCCCCAGGTGATGTCCTTGGTACCATAGGCGGTCAGCAACGCGACCGATATCGGCTTGGAATCGAGTGTCGTGAGGAACATCGGATGAAGGAAGTCGTTCCAGGAAAACATCATGCAGAACAGGGCGCAAGCGATCATGCCCGAACGGGTGGTCGGCACAGCGACCTTGAGGAAGGCACCCATCTGCGTGCAGCCATCGGTCAGTGCCGCCTCTTCCATATCTGGAGGCAGCGACTTGAAGTAGGAGAACATCATCCAGGTCACGAAGGCACAGTTGAGCATGGTGTTGAAAACGATGACCGCCCACCAGCTTCCGAGCAGGCCGATGTCCCGCATGAGCAAATAGAAGGGGATCAGGGCGGCGATTGCCGGGATCATGCGGATTGCCAGGAAGAAATAGGCAAAGCCCGCGGCATACCGGGATTTCGATCTTGCCAGAGCATAGCCTGCGGGAGTGCCGAGCAGCAGCGACAGAAGCGTCGTGCCGACGCTGATGACAAGCGATGAGCGCACCAGCGAGAATACGTCGAAAGCCGCAAAGGCCTTGCGGAACTGGTCGAGCGTTGGCTCGAAGAACAACCGCGGCGGCACGGAGAAGATCTGGTTCGAGGGCTTATAGGCCGTGGAAATCAGCCAGCATACCGGCAGCAGGAAGAGCACGGTGATGGTGAGAATGGTAGTCCGCTCGAGAAAGACGCGTCGTTTGGAAACCATGGCCATCGCATTACTTCCCATTGATCCGCACATCGGCGCGGCGCACCACAAGCATCAGCGCGGTCGCCATCAGCGCTATAAACAGCAGTGTGACGTTGCCGACCGCCGACGCATAGCCGACATTGAAGAATTGCAGCCCTTCCTTGACGCCGAGCATCATCAACGTGTTCGTGGCGTCGTCGGGTCCACCCCCGGTCGTGACGAAGACGGAATCGAACACGCGGAAGGCATCCATGCTTCTCAGCGTGAGCGCCAGGAAAACCGATGGCAGCATCAACGGCAGGATGAGCATCCGAAAGCGCTGCCAGGCCGTTGCGCCATCGACCAGCCCCGCCTCCAGCACGTCTGCCGGCAGCGCTTTCAATCCTGCGAGCAGGATCAGCGCCATCAGGGGCGTCCATTCCCAGCAATCGATAAAGATCAGCACCCAAAGCGCCGTGCTGCCGTCCGTCAGCAGGCCGCTGCGCGGCCCGATCCCGGCCTCTGACAGGAAGTAGCCGATCATACCGTAGTCCGCACCGAGCAACGCCTTGAAGATCAGGCCGACCACAAGCGGGGTGATCGTGGCTGGAATGAGCAGGAAGGCAAGGACGATGCGATTAAAGCGACTGTCGCGCCACAGGAGCAGCGCAAGGCAGAAGCCGAAAACCAGCTGCAGCCCGACGCTGAAGATCGTGAACTGAAAGGTATTGAGAATGGCCTTGCGGGCCGACGGATCCGAGAAGATGTCGAAGTAGTTCTGGAGGCCGACGAACTGGGTGCGGGCCGGACGCAGAAGATGGTATTTATAGAAGCTGTACCAGATGCCCTGTCCAAGGGGCCACAATCCTACAGCTGCGACATATATGACGGCGGGCGCGGCCATGAAGAACAGGAAAAACCTGCGGCGGTCTGAGAAGCTGTAGCGCACAGGTCCAACGCTCCACTCTAAATTCGGCAGGCTATCACGGGAACAGCCAGCGCCTGTCATATGGCTCGCAACTTTACTCAGGTTGCATTGAAGGTCGGCCCGCCACCCTTTCCTCGGATGGCGGGCGTCAAAGTCTGTCAGAACAGTTTTTCGGCTGCCGCCTGGGCTTTGTCCAGCGCATCCTTTGGCGTAACCGAGCCAGAGAGAGCCGAGTTCACGGCAGTGCCAAGCAGATCCTGGATTTCCGGATACTGGGGAATGCGCGGGCGGAATTCGCCATTGCCGTGCTCATAAGTTTCCTTGAGAACCGGCAGGAAGTCGAATTTCGCGTTGAGATCAGGGTCGTCGAGCTCGCTCTTGCGGATGAAGCCACCCGCCCCGAGCATGTTGAACTCCTTGTGGACCTTCTTGCTGCTGATCCACTTGATAAATGTCCAGGCAGCGTCCTGCTTGGAGGCGTCGATGTCGGCATTGATCGATAGACCCCAGCCGCCGACGCCGTATTGCGGCGTCATGCCCGTTGCGACCGGAGCGACCGAAATGCCAACCTTGCCGACCACGTTGGAGACCTTCGGATCGGAATAGGACGTCGCACCGACGGACCACGTCTGCATGAAGGCTGCGAGCCCCTGACGGAAACTTTCTTCGCGACCGCCCCAATCGTATTCGATTGCGCCGGGAGGTGCTGCCTCCGTGAAGAGCTGCTTGTAAACCTCGAGGCTCTTGATATTGGCTTCGGAGTTCAGCGCCGGTTTGCCATCCTTGTTGAGAATTGAGCCGCCAAGCTGATTGTTATACTGCATCCAGTCCTGTGCGACCGCAGGCCCCTTCTGGCCATTGGCGACAAAGCCATACTGCTTCTTGGACGGGTCGTTGAGTTTCAGGGCGTCCTGGACAAGCTCTTCCATGTTCGCCGGCGGCTTCAGGCCGGCTGCTTCCAACAAGTCCTTGCGATAGGCCAGAACGTTGGCATAGGCCGCAAGCGGATAGGCAACATATTTGCCGTCATATTGCCCGAGCGATTCAAGGATCACCGGATAGATATCGTCGAGATCGAGCTCCGCCGCATCGCGCTTTACCCTGTCGGTCAGGTCAACCGTATACTTGTTCTCCGCATAGGCGCCCGCCCAAACGATGTCCATGGTGACAAGGTCATAGCCCTTGGTGTCGCCAATGAAGTCGGCGGTCGTCTTGGTCAGCAGCGTGCCATAGTCCATGATCTCGACCTTGACGTCCGCGCCCGTCTCCTCCTTGAAGGCTGGGGCGAGCGCCTGAAGGACGTTCGCGAAGCCGTCGTTCATGGAGGCGATCGTCAGCGTTACGCCATCGAGCGACTTCGCCTCGGCGTAGGCAGCAGAAGCCACGAGCGCGAGCGCCGATACCGCCAGCCTGCCTGCTTTAATGGTCATGCATGGTGAGGATAGTTTCATCATGGATCGCCAACCCCTTCTGTTTTTGAACCGGATGAAGGCAGGTTAGCTATGACCACACTCAAGTCAAACAAAAATTCACATCTATCACAAAAAACATACCGAAGTCCATCTCTCTGATTAATCCTTTTGCAGGATGATCAATGCGTAGCCGCGGTCTGATTTATTTTAAGGCAGTAGCGTCTAGTTTTTCATCTTATTGTTTTCGCAGAGATATTTCTCCATTCTATATTTCCTCGTTTCGTTCTCAGAAGGGAGCGGCCGTTTGCGTTGCGAAGGAGAGTGCGTGTGCGAAAAAAATGAAAACAACACAATCAAACACTTTACAACTTTCCCTCTCTCGATACCTTGGTGTCGTTTCCCGGAGAAATGTCGCCATGCAGCCATCGCCAACGGATGTTTCAGCCTCACACCGCCCCGCATATGGTGCCGCGGCCGTCGCCGCACTTGAAGCGCAGGTTGCGCGCGACCTCGCAACGATAGAAGTCGGCCTGCGCGAGTGGGTGCCGGAACGACGCCGCGCATCCGGCGAGGCGATATCAGATGTCGTCATTGTGGGAGCAGGCCTCTCGGGCCTGTCGGTTGCGTTCGGGCTGAAGCGGCAGGGCGTCCAGCGCGTACTCCTCATCGATGCTGCACCGGAAGGCCGCGAAGGACCCTGGATCACCACGGCGCGCATGCGCACATTGCGTTCGCCCAAGACCCTCACCGGGCCGGATCTCGGAATTCCGTCATTGACCTATCGGGCCTGGCACGAGGCTACATATGGGTCGCAACATTGGGAGACGCTGGACAAGATCGATCGGATCGACTGGATGGCATATCTCAGCTGGTTCAGATCGGTCCTTGCACTCAATGTTTACAACGATACAAAACTGATCCGGATCGAGCCCGACGAAGGGCATCTGCGCCTCCTTGTGGAACGAGAAGGAGTGCTAGGAGAGCTTTCCTGCCGCAAGGTCGTGCTGGCCACCGGCCTCGAAGGGGCGGGCAGCCTGAACGTGCCGGACGCAATCCGTGAAAACCTTCCACGTCAGCACTGGACCCATAGCGGTGACGAGATCGATACCGGCTTCTTTGCCGGCAAACAGATCGGCGTGCTCGGTGCGGCCGCATCCAGCTTCGACTGGGCGGTCGCGGCTCTCGAGGCTGGCGCTGAATCCGTGACGGTTCTGGCGCGCTCGACTGTCCTGCCTCGCACGGAACTGCTCGATTGGTCGAATTTCCCCGGCTTTCTCAACCATTTCGCCGATCTCGATGATCACAGCCGCTACAGATTTACCCGGCGGATGTTTGCCTTCAAGACACCGCCGACCAACGAGATGTTCAACCGCGCCATGGCATACGAGGCGTGCCGGCTGGTGACGGGCGCCTATATGCGGTCGGTCGCCATGGAGGGCGAGAAGATTTGCATAGAAACCGCGGCCGGCGATTTTCGGTTCGATCACCTCCTGCTCGGCACGGGCTATCGCGTCGATCTTTCATCCCGGCCGGAGCTTTCTAACCTGATCGGTTCGGTTGCGACATGGGCGAACCGCTTCATCCCGAACGAGGGGGAGGATGACCGCGATCTCCTGGCCTATCCCTATCTGGGCCCGGCTTTCGAATTCCTGGAGAAGACGCCGGGCTCTTTGCCGATGCTCGCCAACATCCATGTCTTCAACAATGCGGCGATCCCGAGCCTTGGGCCTGTGTGCAACGGCATCACCGGACTGAAATCCGGCGTGCCGAAACTCGTTGCCGGCATCTGCCGCGGCCTCTTCAAGGCCGATATCGAGCATTTCTACCGATCGCTCGACGGCTACGACAAGATCCATTTCCAGCCGGAATATTGCTTCGACGGTGGCGCTGCCTGAGGCACCGGCCCGTCATCTGTCCTCAGGGCGCTAAGAATACGCCCGACGTTCAGCCCGTGACTTGCCCCTGAAGGGCATTCGCATCGAAATCGATTAAGCCCATGCGGCGCGCGGCGACGACCTTGTAGAGCGGATCGCCGGTATCGCGAAACTCCTCGAATGCCGAAAACACCAGCGAATGGTCGTGTTCGTCATTTGAGGCGACGGCAGCGGCGGCAATAATCTCATCCGGCGGCACCCGCACGGTGCGCCATTGGTCGAGAACCTCCGGCGAGGGCAGCGTCGGCATATCAATCTTGGTATAGAGCGCCATGACGACTTCCCAGAAATGCATGGCGAGGCGTTGCGGCTCATCCAGATGGGGACTGACGAGCCGCAGCCAATGGCAGCCGGTGACGGCATGCAGCGCCTCGAAACTCATTGTCGCCGCAAAGAGCGCAAGGGATGCGGGACGCATGCGGCCCAGCAGATCCGGCGACGGCGCCAAACGCCCGAGCCGCTCCCGAAACGCCGGCACCTTGCCCACGGCCTCGATCCATTTCCAAAGCAGATAGGTCGGCGCATCGATATTGCGAAGCCGCGGATCGGCATGCATGTCGAGCAAAAGAGAGACCGGATCGATGGCGTCGCGCCGGCGATCGGCCGGAATGGCGTCGTAAGACAGGTAGGTGGCAGCCCAGTAGCCGAGCGCGACGGCAATCTCGGTATCGTCGCTGCGAAGCACCGCATAGGCGAGCCTCATCAATCCATGGGTGGCGGAAGCGGCAACGCCGGGAAAGAGGCGTGGCAGGTAACGTCGGATGGCTGCGTGCCCGCCTATCTCGCCAACGACCCCCTGGAAGAAGCGCCGCAGGTCGCCCTCATGCTCGCGCTGCCCCAGCACCGTTTCCCAGTTCGAGGCATCGAGCTGTCCGAGCTGCGCCGCCGGAAAGGGAACGGCATGAATGCGCGTGTAATGCTCCGCATATTCTTCCAGCCGCGCGGGTGAAGCGCCGAGCCGTCCCATGGCTTCGAGCACCATGGGAAGATGGTTGGCAAGCAGGACCGGAAACTCGCCGCTGTGGCGGCCGATATCGGCGATCAACGAGGGCAGCCGCTCGCCCGCCGACGGATCGGGATAAATGCCTTTCAAGGAAGTGAACATGATCGCGCGCACCGTTTTTCTGTCCGGAGACTTTTGCCCATTGGAAATGAGCCATAGGGCTCAATTCACGAATAAAGAACAATCTCTAACAAAAAGCAACAAATAGCAACCTGCCCTCCCCCGCTCCGGGGGAATTTCCAGCGCATTATCGTTCGCACGCTCACTGCATGCAATGCGCATTTACGTCTTAAAAGGACAAGCAAGTTCTCAGCAAGCAATCGTGATCCGAATTTAGGGACACTGCGTCGTAGACATGCGGAACTGGTCCGGTCAATTGGCGACGATAATTTCCACGTTTGCGTTGGTCAGCGCCCTGTAGAGATCGCCAGTCGGCATTTCGTCACAGATAAGCGTAGTGAACTCCGTCAACGCCGCCACATACACCAGAGACATGTTGTTGAATTTGGTTGAATCGCACAACACCACACGCCGGGACGCTCGTGAAAGATATATACGCTTCATGTCCGTTTCTTCGAACGAATAGTCGAAGATCCCTTCTGGTGTCAGACCGGAAACACCGACGAAGGCCACGTCGAACCACAGGGATTCGAACTGGTTCACGGCGGAAGAACCGCTCGTGGACATTTCCTCGCCGCGGATTCGACCGCCAGCCAGATAGATCTCCGCTCCTCTTCCGGCCAGATGTGCGGCGCTGCGAATGCTGTTGGTGAAGATCTTCGTGTGCGGACGTACCGCCAGGCTTTCCGATACGAAATAGGTGGTCGTTCCAACGTCGAGCGCGATGCTGCGAGCTCCCGCCGCAAGATCGACGGCGGCAGAAGCAATCCGCCTCTTCAGGTTCTCGTTTCGAACAAGGCGGGTTTCGAAGGCTGGCTCTTCGCTGTCGGCACTTTCACTGACAGGCAGCGCCGGCGCACGATCTGGCTTCACCGCGCCGCCATGAGTGCGAATAAGCTTGCCGTCCTTTTCGAGTTCTACGAGATCGCGGCGGACAGTCATTTCCGACACCGAGAGCTGCTGGGCCAGATCGCTTACGGTCACCGAGCCGAAGCGGCCAATCGCTTCGACAATTGCGGCCTGCCTGACCTGCGCCAGGAATTTGGGCCGTTCATTCGTTTTCAACGCCGACTGTTCCCTCGCCATCTGCCTCTTGTCTTTCGTTTGTCGCCAATGTCCGTTGCGACGAAGATAAAAGCTAGCTTAGCCGAAAGGGAAAGCGTTTCAAACAAAGCTTGTTCGAATCAAACACGCCATGCACAGGCGATTATGATCACCTCTGTGGGGAGTACAGGCTGCACATTTCGCCTAACACGTATGGCTGGTTGCATTGCCTGCAGAAAAGAGCGCGGCGACCCCGGCCAGCGCGTCGATCGTCAGATCTGGCCGCCGGTCCGTGTCCTCTTCCTCGAGACCGCCCTTCTGCATGGTGAAGAGCACAGCATAGAGACCTGCGGCCCTGGCGGAGACGAGACCGGTGAGACTGTCTTCGACAGCCACGATCGATGCAGGAGAAAACCCCAGGCGTTCTGCCGCGTTGCGATACGGCATGGGCGAGGGTTTGCCCTCCGCTACATCATCGAGGCTGATCGAAAAACGGATGCAGGAGGAAATGCCCATGGCATCGAGATTGGCGTCGACGACGGGCCTGCAGGAATTGGAAACGCATACTTGCGGAATGCCGATATCGGCGAGCATCCGGATGGTTTCGACCGCTCCTGGCACGGCCTGCAGGCTGTGCCGGTTTTCGATATAGTGGCAATTGATCGCGTCCAGCCATTCCTGTTCTGCGAGCCCTTGCGGCAGGCGGGACTGCAACAGCCTCCAGACGTCGCCCATGTGGACGCCGCGAAACGCCATATCCGGAAGATCGGACAGGTCGACGCCGAAACCCCGCGATGCCGCCACCAGCGCGCGGTGGTGCAACGGCTCGCTGTCGACCAGCGTTCCGTCGATATCCCACGCAACGGCCAGAAAGCCGGCATCACTCACGAGCCGGCTCTCCAGCGCGACGTGAGCCGTTCGTAGAGGTCACGATAGCGGAGGTAACCTTCCCGGTATGAAGCAAGGTTCTCGGCCTGCGGCTGCAGGACTTCGGAGAAGGTGACGAAGCGGGTCACGCCCCGCCAGTCGTCTTCCAGGCCGACGCCGATCGCTGCCGTCCATGCCGCTCCGATGCAGGAGCCAGGATGACCGGACAGGCGCTGGACCGGCGCATTCAGCACATCCGCAACGATCTGCATCCAGACGGTACTCTGCGATCCGCCATCCGACACGAGGAAGCGCCTGAGATGGTGACCCATATCGACCAGAACCTCGATATGGTGGCGAATTGCATAGGCATAGGCCTCCAGGAGAGCTCGCCAGAGATGGCCGATATCGTGCGAAAGCGTGAGCCCTTCAATGACGCCGCGCGCTGCGGGATCATGGATCGGGGTCTTCTCCCCGAGCAGATATGGCAGAATGGTCAGCCCGTCCGCGCCTGCAGATTTGGCAGAGGCCAGGACATCGAGATGCTGGTGAAGGCTTCGCCCCGCGGCCCGCGCCGCTTCCCGCTCGCCTCCGGCAAATGTATCGACGAACCAGTTGAGGGCTGAACCGCCAGTCGACATGCAGCCGTTCGGCATGAACAGGCCCGGCACGAGATGGTAATCCAAAAACAGGCGCGGATCGGGCTTCACGAGATCGGTTGCCGTGAGAATGTCGACCGCTCCGCCGAATTTCAGGAGCACGTCGCCCGCATCGATGACACCTGCTCCGAGAGCCGAGGCGATCATGTCTGCCGCGCCGCCGACGACCGGCGTGCCGACCGCCAGGCCAGTCTCGCTTGCGCCGCGGGCATCGACCAAGCCCATGATCTCGTGCGAAGCCCGCTTGGGCGGAAGGATGTCGGGCCTGACATGGGCAAGGCGGATCAGGTCCTCGTCGACAAGGCCTGTCGAAATATCCACGAAACCTGCTTCCAGCGCCCAGTTCTGCTCTATGGCCCGGCTGCCAGTCAGGCGATAGTTGATGTAGTCGTAGGAGCCGAACACAGTGGCAATGCGGGAGAAGACTTCCGGCTCATGCCGCTCGATCCAGCGCAGCTTGGCCGTGACGAGTTGCTGGTTGATGCCATTGCCGGCCCGCTTGAGAAAATCGGGCTCGTTCCATTCCTGCCGAAGTTCGGCAACCTCCGCCCCGCAGCGGCCATCGCTCTGCTGGATGCTCGGACGCAGCACGTTTCCCTCGCCGTCAAGCAGCACCACAGCCGGCAACATGCCGGTGACGCCGACGGCCTTAACCTCGGACGCTTCGATACCGCTCGCGTTCAGGAGTTCCGTCACGACGGCGCGCACATTGGCCCACCATTCGCCCGGATCCTCCTCGGCCCATCCGGCGTGGGGGGAAGAAAGCGTGACCGGGCGGGTAGCGGTCGCCAATATGCGGTCGGGTAGCCCGACCAGGATGCCGATGGTCGAGGTCGTCCCGATATCCAGGCCAAGAACAACGGTCATGAAGCGGTTCCGTCTCAGCGCAATGTTTCGACTACGTCCATGAAGCGTTTGACGCGGCCTGCGTCAACCGCATTCCAGGTGTTGCCGTCGACCTTGAAATGGGTGCCGATGACGACACCCTGCGCCATGCCGAGAATATCCCGGACGTTGTCGATGTTGACGCCGGTATTGGCGAAGACCGGGACGTCCTTTATGACATCGCAGACATCGCGCAAGTCCGACTGATTGGCCGGCTGGCCGGTAATCGGGCCCGAAACGAGGATCGCATCGGCAAGCGACGAGAAGACGGCGCTCCGGGCGCGAAGAGCAATCGGGCGCTGGTCGAGAGAATGGGCGAATTCCGCGTTGATGTTGAACAGCATCTTCATGTCCTTGCGGCCGAGAGTGGCGCGCAGGCGCGCGGCGCTGGCGCAATCCGGCTGCCACAGTCCCATGTCCGAGGCGAACAGGCCCGTGAAGATCTCGCGCACGAAGCTTGCGCCGGTGACGGCCCCGATGGCGACGCTGGCCAGCGGATCCCACAGGTAGTTAACGCCGAACGGTACTTTCAGCGACGGCTTGATCGCCTGGACGATAGCCGTCATGGCCGCGATGCCTTCCGGCGAGCCCTTGAATACATACGGGCGGTCGTTTTCATTGCCGAACATGATGGCGTCCACGCCGCCGGCCTGGAGCTTCTCCACATCCGACATTACGCCATCGATCAGTTTCTGGACACCGCCATCGGCATCATAGAGCGGAGAACCCGGCAGCGCCCCTATATGGGCCATGGAGATCACGACTTTCTTGCGGGCTCCAAAGCAGTCAAAAACCATTTCCAGATCCTTTAGCGGCGTCAGACTTTTCCGGGCGAAACTACCCGTCCGGTGTGAGATGTCGAAAGCATAGACAGAGAAACGAACGCAAGCAAACAAAAAAAACATTTGATAAGTTCGATTTTGTTTCTTATCGTGGTGCAGCATAATAAGGAGCAGTCATGACCCATCCGAGTTTCCCAGAACTACGCGAGCGCCGTGCCTTCCTTACCGGAGGCGGTACCGGCATCGGTCTTGCCATCGCAAAGGCGCTCGCCCGGCAGGGCGTAACGATCGCCATTGCGGATATCGATGTGCGATCTGCCGAAAAGGCGGCGCAGGAAATCGGAAACGGCGCGATTGCCCTCGAGGTCGATGTGCGCAAGCGCGCCTCGGTGCAGGCGGCTTTCTCGAGCGCGCTGGAGAAACTGGGCGGCATCGATATCCTGATTGCCAATGCCGGGGTTTCGACCATGCAGAAGGCGCTGGAACTGACCGACGAGGAATGGGATTTCAACTTCGATGTGAACACCCGCGGCATATTCCTGACCAACCAGATCGCCGGGCGCCATTTCTCGGAACAAGGCCGCGGCTGCATCGTCAACACTGCATCGCTGGCCGCCAAGGTCGGCGCGCCGCTTCTGGCGCACTATTCCGCAAGCAAGTTTGCGGTGCTCGGCTGGACGCAGGCGCTGGCGCGCGAGCTTGCTCCCCAGGGGATCAGGGTGAATGCCGTTTGCCCTGGCTTCGTCAAGACCGGCATGCAGAGCCGCGAGATCGAGTGGGAAGCCACCTTGCGAAGCATCACGCCGGAACAGGTTTTCAACGAATATGTCGGGCAAACACCGCTCGGTCGCATCGAAACACCTGAGGATGTCGCCGACGTGGTCGTCTTCCTGTGCTCTGACAGCGCCCGCTTCATGACCGGCCAGGGCATCAACGTTACCGGTGGCGTCTATATGACCTGACGGGCCGGGACGGCAGCGAACCTGAGCGCAAGTGCAAAGAGATGCCGCAAAACGGGGTATTTCGGTTTCAGAGCTTTGCGCAGCTGGGTGTCGACGCACAGTCCGGGGATGTCACGTTGTAATGCTTAACGGGTGCGAGGTCTTCAAGCACGTGGCCTGCGAATATCCACTTGCGTGAGGCGAAGCCGTTCCTCAAATGCGCGTCGGCTGGTAATCGCGATCGTTTCTTCCGTTTTATCTGCGAGCACTCGAGCCAACTGTCCGGCTCTTCTTCGCCGTTTATCGGCAAAATCGATTTTTGCTAGAATGAAGCGCCTATCAATAAAAGATCATTCACCATCGCATACAATCATACGTTGACATCGGCAGAAGGGCGCCTGAAGAAGCTACTTCAGATAACATTCCTCAAGTTGCATTTCATACATGTTACACGCTGATTCTTCACACCAACATCTTTCCCTCTTTCAAACCGGCAAGCTGTCCTTGACCCGTCTCTTTCCAGTGTAGCGGGCTCTGCCGTTTTCAGGCAACCTATTGTTTCTACAAGAAATAATTCGTTTCTGGCAAAAAATGAGCAAGTTAAGAGCGCGTTGGCCGCAAGGCGGCTGGCTGCCTCTTTAGATTTATCACTCCAACGTCCTCAGAGAGTTATCATGCGCCTGTCACGGCTTTTCGCGGTATTTCCTCTTTTTGTCCTCCTAACCTCGTGCGTTACCACGGATCCGAGGCTTGTATCGGCGCTGCGGGAGACCTCCGTTACGCAAATCCGTGTGGAAACCGCCCCCGACGTCAGCATGGGAGGCTTCGATCGCGCGCGACCCGATCCGCAGCTACCAGCGGTCGTCCGTGCGCTCGATAATTCGTTGAACCGTGACGTTAAGGGAGTGCCGGGCGGCAAGACCGCGGGCAGGCTGATTGTCACCCTGCACATTGTCGATGTTTCCAGCAAGGCCGGACGCATCATTGCCGGCAATGACAGCTATATCTCCGGAACGGTTCGCTTGGAGGACGCAAAGACGGGCCGACTGATTGCTGAGGCTCAAAACATTCGCGGCGAAGACAAGGGAATTCGAGGTGACGGGGAAATCGGGATTGTCATAGCCATGGCGATCAACGCCGCGCAGTCTTCCCAGACGGAGGATGCTCTCGCAAAGAGACTATCGGATGCCTTCAGCCGCCACGTGAAGGCCTGGCTGACGCAAAAATAGATCCGGCTTGCAGCGCTCGACGCGGTCGAAATTTGTCGGCTTAATAGAAAAAGGCGACCGTTACGTTTTCAAGGCAATGCAGGAACAAAATTCTATTGTTGGCGATCGCTGGCGGCGCTTATCGTCGGAAAGCCTTCGCAACCGTCGCGGGCGGGACCTTTCGGGTCCCGCCTCAACCTTCGAGATGGATACTACCGGCCCGCGGGTGTCGGCTCACCGAGCGAGAGCATCAGTCGGTTCGCCCAATTGAAGAAGGCTGCCCCGTGAATAACGTCGGCAATCTCCAGGTCCGACAGCCCCTCCTCCCGAAGACCCACAATATCCTCAACGTCGAACTCCGTGGGCGTTGCGGTGATCGCGACCGATGCCGCGACAACCGCGTTCCAGCGAGGGCTGCCGAGATCCACTTCTGTGCCTTCCTTCAGAAGCCGTTCCACGTTTTCGGTGCGCTTGGAGTGATGGGAGGCAAACCGCGAGTGGACGGATGCGCAGAAGATGCAGCCGTTCGTACGCGAGGCGGCCGTTGCGGCAAGTTCCCTTTCCGCACGAGGCAGGCCGGACGTCGTATTATAAAATATGTCCTTGTCCGTCTTCGTGCGCGCCTCCAGCGTGTCCGGATCTCGAACGAGCAGCATGAAGTATGGAGACTTGGACCGCGCAGCATCCACAAGTCCTGCCCAATGCCGGTCCGTAAGATCGGATTCGAAGAGAGGTTCAAGCCAAGGCGTCCAGCCGATTTCATCTTGCGTGAAGATGTTCGGAGAATTTTCGACGTTCGGACGAATAACTGATTCAGTCATATCAAGCTTCCTATTCTGCGGCTGCCGACGAGGCGGCCTGTCCGGCGCCAGCGGCGCCAAGCGCCTTGAGCCCCTTGATCACCCTGATCTGGAACGAGAGAAACGCGACGATCTGCGAGAGCGTGACGATCCCGGTCGTCGACCAGCCTGCATCCAACAGCGTCTGAAGTGCATTCGGGCTGGCATCGCGTGGGCGAAACACCAAGAGATGGGCGTGCTCCAATCCTGCGCTCAGTTTCTCTCCCAACACCGCGCGGCCAATATCGGACACGGCAAAGACAAGCCCTTCCTTGTTTTCGGCGGATAAAGGACCCTCGGGATAAGAACCATAGGGACCGTTGGTCACGCCATTATCCACTTCGGCTCTCACCGCGCCAGAAAGGGAAGATCCTCCGACTAATTCGTTAAGACCAGCATCGTAAAGCCCGCTCGCTTCGTCGGCCTGGTGGAGCCCGGCGATGAAAGTGGCGAGTGCCAGTCGCTCTCCACGGGTAACATCGCCTTCTTCGCGGGGCTCGAACAGAGCCAGATAGCTCTTCTGCGCATTGAGCTTGGTTTCCGGCCGCTCGGCACGAATTCGATCCACGAATGAGCCAGGTTCTATCCCGGCCAGAAGATCGATCACATCTTTTGACGATGACTTTGATGACGGCATGGAATTTCCCTCTAATGAATTCAGGCTGTAGCAGCGTGACGCTGCGGTTGAGAATTGCGCGCGGCGCCCAGCCATCCGAGCGCCGGTGCGACCTCCGTTGCGATCAATTCCAGTGAGCGCAGGATGTAGGAATGAGGCGGATCAACCGAATGGACCTGGAAAACGAGATCGGTGACCCGCGCGAGCGACTGATCGGCCTTTAAAGACGCAACCACGTCATCGGGCGTTCCGACATGGACGTCGAAGGCCTTGATGAGTTCTGCGGTCGTCGATGCGTTGACCTTGTGTCCGTTGGCGATGAAGCGCTCGACGCTGCGGTTGAGACCGATCTCGGCGAAATGAAGTGCCTCTTTGCGATCGTCTGCGACGAACAGGCTTCGAGAGCCCAGGATGCGCGGAGCACGCCCCTCTGGGAGGGCAGCCAGATAAGCGTCGATGATCGGGTTCTGCAACTCCCAAAGTTCAGCTTTCGGCGTTTCGGCCGGCCGTGGTTGTGTGCGTGACAACATCAGACCATCACCATCCCGCCCTGCTCGCTCACCGCCACCCACAGAGAATGTTGCCTGCCAGACACGATCGCCGAGGTCCCCACCCGCGGGATAGAGATAATTATCGCCGGCAAGCGCCCTGCCCGCCCAAGCGTTACGAACCGTCGCCAGATGCCTGGCGTAGACGGATCCACGATCGCTGCTTTCCAGTCCGAACGGCAGGAAGGATTGCGGCGTCCCGCCAGTGCCGAAACCGACCTCAAGACGACCGTTGGAAAGCAGATCGAGAACGGCCGTGTCTTCTGCAACGCGAACCGGGTCTTCCATAGGCAAAGTTATGACGCCTGTGCCCAACCGGATGCGCGAGGTCCTTGCGGCAACATCGGCCAGAAACACCAGAGGGGCTGGCAAACCGCCTTCATCGCCATTGAAATGGTGTTGCGCCACCCAGGCAGTGTCGAAACCGAATGCCTCGGCGTGAATAATCTGCTCTGCCACAAGCCGGTAGCGGGTGGCCGGGTCCGCCTGATCAAGCACTCGGCTGAAGAAGCCGAGCTTTTTCGGGATATCTGTCCGGGTCATGCTATTTTCCTGCATTGGACGTCGTTGGCTGAACGGCGCGGTGAACAAGTTTCTTGCCTGGGATCGCGTCGATCAGTTCGCGCGTATAGGCACTCTTCGGATTGCAGAAGACCTCTTCTACGGCTCCGCTATCGACGACACGTCCGCTGTTCAGGACCGAGACGGTGTCGGCGATCTGCCTGACTACGGCGAGATCATGGGAAACGAAGAGATAGGTCAGGCCGAGATCGCGCTGGAGCTCGTCGAGCAAAGCAAGGATCTGCGCTTGCACGGTCACGTCGAGGGCGGATACGGCTTCGTCGAGCACAAGAATTTCCGGTTTCAGCACCAAGGCGCGGGCAATTGCGACGCGTTGGCGCTGTCCACCCGACAATGCTCGAGGCCGGCGCTGCAGGACGTCGAGGGGCAAGCCAACCCTCTCGATCGCCGTTGCCACACGTCTTGCCCTTTCGTCTTTGGGCAGAGGCTCGAAGTTTAAAAGCGGCTCTTCAACAATACGGAAGATGCTCTGGCGGGGATCGAGGGATCCAAACGGGTTTTGATAAACCAGCTGTATCTTCCTGCGGAACTGTCGCAAGGTCTCCCCGCGCAGAGTGGCAAGGTCGAGACCATCGACAATCACCCTCCCCGATGTCGGCTTCTGAAAGGCCGAGACAATCCGGATCATGGTGGTCTTGCCTGAGCCAGACTCGCCGACAACCGCGTGAGTAGTTCCGCGGCGAACCCGGAAGGAAATGTCGTCAACTGCACGAAAGCTATCGCTCCTGCCGAGACCGAAGTCCTGGACGAGGTTCTCGACGACAAGAACGTCGTCGGTTGCGGGCACGCTCACGCGCCTGGTCTCTGCGCGGCGCGTTTTCAAGTTCAAAGACGGGACATCCGAAAGAAGCTGGCGGGTATAGGCGCTTTTCGGGTTTGCCAGAATGTCTGCGGTGCGGCCCTGTTCCTGAATGCGGCCTTGCTTCAGGACGATGAGCCGGTTCGAACGATCGGCTGCCACACCGAGATCGTGGGTGACCAGAAGCACCGCCGTCCCGAACTCGCTGCGCAATTCGTCGATGAGATCGAGGATATGCTTCTGTACTGTGACATCGAGTGCGCTGGTCGGCTCATCAGCGATGATCAGGGCTGGCTTCAATGCGATCGCGATTGCAATGAGAACGCGTTGTTTCATGCCGCCGGAAAGCTCATGGGGATATTTCTGCGCGCGAAGCCTGGGCTCCGACAAGCCGACCCGTTCCAATAGCTCGATTGCCTGCGAATAGGCGACGGGCCCGGTTGCATGGCCATGAATGGCAAGGATCTCCGCAACCTGTTTGCCGATTGTCTTGACCGGGTTCAGCGAGTTTCCGGGATCCTGCGGGATCAGGCTCACAACCGAGCCACGGATCGCGTCAAGGCGCTTTTGCGGCCAGCCGGAAATATCCGTTCCGTTGAGCCGGATCGTGCCGCTGATGATGCGGCCATTGTCAGCGAGCAGACCGATGATGGCCTGGGCCGAAGAGGTTTTCCCAGAGCCGGACTCACCGACCAGCGCGACCACTTCGCCGGCTGCCACGTTGAAATCGATCTCATCGACGGCCACACGGACCTGGTCACCATCTTGATACCCGATCGTCAGCCCCGATACGTCGAGGACAGGCTCCGGTCGGGCGCTGCCGTCGACAGGGTTGGAGAGAGGACGGTTCATCGAGATCCCTTTCCAATGGCTTGGCTGATGCGGTTTACCGATAACACCACGACGACAACGACGATCCCCGGGGCGGCCGTCAGCCACCAGGCGGTGGCGACATAGTTTCGTCCTTCGGCAATCAACAGGCCCCATTCCGGTGTCGGCGGCGGCGCGCCGTAGCCAAGGAAGCCGAGCGTCGACAATTGCAGGATCGCCCAACCGATCTGCAAGGCGGTGTAGGCAATGACGGACGTCAGGGAGTTCGGGAGGATGTGCCGCCGGAGCACTTTCAGGAAGCTTCCACCACTACCGAAGGCCGCCTCGACATAGTCGCTTCGCCTGACCGTGACGACTTCCGACCGAACCAGACGGGCAAAGCTCGCGATCGAAGTCACGCCGACTGCTATCGCAGCGTTTATCGTGCCGAAGCCCAGGAGAATGATGATGCTGAGTGACAACAGGAGCACGGGAACGGAGAGCAGGACATCGACGATCCGCATGACGATGGTTTCAACCCATCCACCCAGGGATCCGGCAAGAAGCCCAAATGTTGTTCCGACAACTAGCCCGATGCCGACTGCGGCAAGTGCACCCGACAACGAATGGACCGACCCGTAGACAAGCCTGGCATAGAGGTCACGACCCAGAGAATCGGTGCCAAGCAGATGGAGCGTACTTGGTGGCTTCAACTGCTGACGTGGAATTCCCTCGATCGGATTGTAGGACGTGAACAGGCCGGGCGCGATGGCCCAAAGCAGAACGATTGCGAGCACTATTGAGGCAAGCAACATGCCTGGTTCGATGGCAAGACGCCGCTTTCGGCTGATCGACCTTGTTTCGCCAAGATCATCCCCGCTCGCCGGTGCCGTCCAGTCGACAGGATCAGGGCTATCGATATTGAAATGACGTTCGGGCGCTTCGACGTGGCTCATCAGGCCTCTCCCAGCTTTGTTCTCAGGCGCGGATCGAAGACCGGATAGAGGAGGTCCACCGCCAGATTGATAGCGACGAAGGCTGCGGCGGAGATAACGACGATCGCCTGCAGGACAGCGACATCCTGGAAATTGACAGCCTGCTCTGCGAGGCTTCCGATGCCATTGCGACCAAATACGGTTTCCGTGATGACCGCTCCGGCAATCAACTCTCCGAACAGGAGGCCTGCCACGGTCATTACGGGAAGCAGGGCGTTTTTGGCCACATGCCGCCACAGGACCCAGACATGTGAAGCCCCCTTGGCGCGGGCGACTGGAACGAACGGGCGCGTGAGCATCTCATCGATGTTGCGCAGAAGGATCTGGGCGAGAGGCGCGGAAATTGGAACGGCGACGGTCAGAACAGGCAGGATCAAGCCCTGCCACGGACCTGGGTTGATGACCGGCACAAGCCGGAAGCGGAACGAAAAAATCTGGATCAGCATGATTCCGAGCCAGAAGGTCGGAACCGAGATGAAGAGAGAAGGGATCGAGTGCGCCAGCGATCGAAGCCATCTCAAGGGCGGCAGGTTTGCAAGTATCGCGATCAAGACTGACAGCAGGATGGCGCCAAGAAGGCCCAGTCCGGCGAGCCAAAGGGTTGGCGGAAGGTTGGTCGCGATTTGATCGCGCACCGCAACGCCAGCCTGCAGTGAATAGCCGAAGTTTCCGGTGAGAAAATTGCCGATGGCATGGAGATATTGCGAAAAGATCGTCCCGTCCGCCGCATAGGCAGCGCGGATGTCGGCAATCTGTTCGGGGCTTAGTCCGTAGTCCGGGTTCTGAAACTTGATCAGGACCGCGTCACCGGGCAAGGCTTGGAGCAGGACGAATGAAACGGTAAAGGCAGCCCATAAAACGAGCAATGCCTGTCCGATCCTCGAGAAAAAATATTTAGCCATGACGATCTCCAAAGCTGGCCCGGCCACACCGGGCCAGCTTGTGCTCCTCAGTGTTCGGCAAGCCAGGTACTGTAGAAGGAGGGTCGACCGACGGCTTCGAAGGCAACGCCGTTGACGTAGGGAGCACCCGCAAAGGCCTGCGGCTCCTCGAAGATCGGGATGGCATAGGCCTGGTCGAGGACGTAGTTCTGGATGTCGGCGGCGATGGCCAGGCGCTTGTCACGATTGGGTTCAGAGGAGAGGCCCTCCAACAGGTGGTTGAGCTTGTCGTCGACGAAGCTCTTCACCTTGTCGCTCTGACCGCCCTTCTGACGCAGAACGTCCCGGTTTTTCGGATAGTAGTTGCTCTTGATCACGTCCGGATCGGCGCGGCCGACCATTGCCGGTGCTACCGGGGTTTTTGCCGGATCGAGATCGTCCAAAGTCTTGCTGCCCGCGTCGCCAGCCAACACGTTCAACGTCACGCCAAGCTTTGCCCATTGCTGGGCGACCAGCTGAAGCGTCGCCTTGTTCTGTGGCTGCGGCAGCGATTCATAGGCGGTCAGGACGAGCTTCTGCCCATCCTTCCCGCGCTGCCCATCAGCGCCGAGCGTCCAACCGGCCTGATCCAAGAGCTTGGCGGCCTGCTCGGGATCGTAATTCAGCTTGGAAGAGAGATCGACATAGCCCTGAGCGGTCGAGGCGATGATCGATTTTGCCTGAGGGTAATGGTCTGAAAACAGCGTCGTTACGATTTCCTGCGCATTGGTTCCGTGAAGAAGGGCTTGGCGAACGTGAAGGTCCGCAACGAGCGGATTGTCAGGCCGGAACACGACGCTGTTGTTCACACCGCGTGTCGGGGCGGCATAGATCTTGTAACCTTGCGCTTCGACCTGCTCCTCGTCATAGGCCTGTACCTGGCGGATAAAGTCAGCTTGACCCGATAGAAGAGCTCCAATTCGCACACTGTCTTCACCAGTGACGATATATTTTATACCGTCGAGATACGCCCTGCCCTGGTGCTCCAGCTTGGCTGGTCCCCAGCTATAGTCGTCACGGGCTTTCAGCGATAATTCCTTGCCCAGGGTTTCGCTTTCGACGACGAACGGTCCGGAACCGATAATCTTGGTCGCATCGCCCAGTTGTTCAAATGGCAAGGAAAGCGTCTTCAGGGAGACCAGGCCGGAGCCAATGACCGATGTACCCTGCAGGAAGCCCGGCGATGGCCGCTTGAAGTAGAACTTCACCGTGTAGGGATCGACGACTTCGCTGTGATCATAATTATTGATCACTTCCGACACCGGAAGCTTGAGACCCTTGTCGCCCAGACCGTAGACGTCATAGTTCTTGGCAACCGCATTGGCGTCGAGCGGCGAACCGTCCGAGAATGTCACGCCCTGCCGGATCTTGAACGTATATTGCGTCGCATCGTCATTGACCGTCCAGGATTCAGCGATCCACGGCTCGATTTCGAGCGTCTTTGGGTTCTGGTAGGTCAGCTTATCCGTGATCTGGTTGAGAATACCGCCGTTCGGATAGAAGCCACCGGCCGGCGAATAGAGATTGGTGTGCGCCTGCTGCTCCAGATAGATCAGCGTCCCGCCCTTGACCGGCTGATCGGCAGAGAACGCGGTCGCAGTAAGTGACATCCATGCGCCCAGGAATGTTGCGGCAGTGAGTCTGGCTTTGATGCCCATTTTGAAAAGCCCCGAAATTGATACGGGGATCAAGCTAACCTTATCATCATTTAGTACATAGAATTTGTATTCTATTTTTAGCCTGAGGTGTGAAACGAACTCCCCGAGGATCGCGCAGCATTGCGCACGCGATTGCCGTGACCGACATCCGATGCGGAAGGGAGCGGCGTGTTCCAGCACACCCATCTCGATCCAGCCGTGATAGCGCCCGCTCGACCGTCAGATCGTCGTCATACTGCGCAGGCAAATCGCGCCCGCATGCGCCTGACCGGGCCATCCAGATCAACGCATCGACGACGCGACGATTGTTTAGAGCGTGACCCTCGCCGCCCCTAGCGCCCTGCGGGCACAAAAGGTCCGATCCGAGACCATTGGTCGGCGCTGACTGTGTCGATATCCATGACACGCCTCCAATGGCCAGTCTTGAATCCGATTTGCTTAAACCGCGAATTCCAAAACGTTAAATCGTCACTACGACCTAGTCCCCGACCCACACTTTTAGCTATATAAAGAGAAGGCGTAGCAATCGGCGCGCCAGCCGAAAGTTGCAATTTCCTGCGCGAAAAAGAGGTTTGAACATTTTTAATCCGTACTATCTAAATTAGATAATGCATACCTAAGTTGTGGCGGCTTTGAGTTGCGGTGATCGTTCTCAAGGAAACTCGACCATGGAGAGCTCAGACATGCGTAAAGTTCGTGCCACGCGCGCGACTCCTGAAGATAGACAGGAACATGCCCCGAGCCCGATCGATCGGCTCTTGTTCTTCGACCACGATTTCAATCCGATCAAAAACTTGCTGGGCGATGAACTGCCCGCTGCGCTTGCACCCGCAATGTCGCTATGGGAGCATTTTCCAGAACTGGACAAATTGGCGACCATGCAGGCACTCCGCTCAATGGGCGAAGGCGTCCAGTCCTTGCGATTGTCGGTCAATGTCAGGAAACCTGGTTCGCAAAGACTAACGATCTTTCAGATCGGAAATATGTACGCAGTTGTTCGATCCGGCGATCGCCTTGACGATGAACGAGCAACCCTATTGCATCTGGCAACCCACGATCCGTTGACGGGCTTGCCAAATCGACGCCAGTTTAGCGAGGATCTCGCTGTGTCGTTGACGGAAATAGCTGCCTCGGGCGAGACCTTGTCTCTGATGCAGCTTGACCTCGACGACTTCAAGCCTGTGAACGACACGTTGGGTCATCCGGCCGGAGACAAGCTTCTTCAACTTGCTGCTAGCCGCATTCAAGAATGCCTTGCAAAAGACGACAGGGCTTATCGCCTCGCGGGTGACGAATTCATGGTCATCTCCATGGGCCCGGGACATCCGGCCAAGGGTCACCAACTGGCGGAAGCCCTCGTTGCGGCATTCCAAAAGCCCTTCACGATCGACGGCATCGCGGTTTTTGTCGGTAGCAGCGTTGGCGTGTCAAGTGCGCCACCGGACGGCGCCAGTCCGGAGCAACTTATGAAGGCGTCTGACGTCGCACTCTACGCCGCGAAGAAGGAAGGTCGCCGTCGCGCAAAATCGTTTGATCCTTCAATGCTTGAATTGCTGGAGCAGCGCGAGCTACTGCGCCGGAGCCTTCGAATAGCCCTGGCAAACCACCAATTCTCAATGGAGTATCAACCGATCGCCGAGGTCGGTTCCATCGTCGGCTTCGAAGCGCTTCTGAGATGGCACCACCCCCTGCTCGGGAGTATTCCTGCAAGCACCTTCATTCCAATGGCCGAAGCAGATGGCTTGATGCCGGAAATAGGCGCATGGGTTTTGGAACAGGCATGTCGGGAAGCGATGACCTGGCCACAGAACTACATCGTCGCAGTCAATGTGTCGGCGGCTGAATTCCTGACAAACGGTCTTACCGATCGGATTTCGCAAACGCTGGATCTTGTGGGATTTCCATCGGATCGCCTGGAGCTTGAAATAACCGAAAGCGTGCTGCTCGAGCGGACTGTCAACAACATCGACACCCTCAATACTCTCAACGTACTGGGCATCAAAATCGCCCTCGACGACTTCGGGACAGAATATTCATCCCTCAGCTATCTGAAAACATTCCCTTTCGACACGATAAAAATCGATCGATATTTTATTACCGATCTCGAAAGCGATTTCAAAAGCCAGGCAATCGTGCGCTGTGTCATTGAGCTTGCACATGGCCTCCACATGCGCGTCACCGCCGAAGGGGTTGAGACGGCACAGCAGGCGAACTGGTTGCGCAAGGCGGGATGCGACAGGCTGCAAGGCTATTTGGTGAGCAGACCGCTCCCGATCGCGACGATTGGGGAATTTATCGATCGTGCGAACACATCCCAAGGCCGCGCCACGCAATTGTGAGTGCGAACGTTACAGGATGTTCTAAAGGATGGCATGCGCCACCCATGTACCAACGGAGGGTGTATTGGAAGAGATAGCAACCAGCATCGATCACCGTGCATTCACCCTCATGCTGTCGCTGGAAATGGATGTCGCATTGGTGAAATCCGAATGGAGATTTTGCGACAGGATTACCGAGTATCTCTCCGACATTCTTGGTCAAGGACACAGCGACCCCGCCCGATACTCGAATTTTCTTTCGGTCGCGGCGAACGAGCTCGTTGAACTTGCTTTCCGCTGGTCGGGTCAATCAGGTTTGATGAGTTTCAGTCTCCATCGAAACGCAACAACAAATCGCCTGACAATTGAACTCCCCTATCAGGACCTGTCCGGTGGTCGTCACACAAGTGCGAGCCTGATCGAGCTCCGGCCTCCCCTCGCGGGTGAGGCAGGAGACGGGAAGGCGTTCACGGCCGATACGACTGCGCTGCTCGGAGATTTGGCGACAATATTCCGCTCAACTATCCGGATTGAGACAGACGGTGTGCAGAGCACGAAGATCGTCGCGGATTTCCCCTTGGCCGAGGACTTTCAATGAGCCACGCTGCATCCTTCACAGTGCGTTTTGATCCGACAAACCAAGAGCTGGTTTTGTCCGGCAAGATACGGCCAAAAGGTGCCGCGGAAATTGCCGATGCCCTGTCGCTGATGCAGCAAAGCCTGGAAAGGTATAGCGGGGTTGTCTACCTCAATGTCAAACGCCTGACGCATATCAACATGACGGCCTTTTCCGCCCTTGCCGATATCCTCATGGAAAGCTGCCGGACGAGACCAGAGCGGAAGATCGTAATTGTGACCTCGAGCGTGATGGCGTGGTCGACTCCGGTTTTTGAAAAGCTGGCCAAACGCTACCCCAACCTGACGGTGGAAGCTTACGACTCGGCCTTTTATCCCGGGCAGAGCTTTGTGGAAGACGAGGCTTTCATTCCCATTCTCCGTACTCAGACTAAAATGACATGGAGGCACGAGAGAGAATTATTGCCTCGTCACGGTCTCCGTAGCGGTCTTGTCGTTGCGGACATCTGCTGCGGGATTGGTGATTTCGCAGCCTTGGTTCAACGGGAATTTAAGCCGTCCCGCCTTGTCGCCCTAGACCACTCGGTGCGCAGCCTGGACTACGCTCGTAGAGTGGCTGCGGACTTCGATTTGAAGGAAATCGAATACACCTATGGCGATGCGTCCCAGATGTTGCTTCGGGACAATCAATTCGACTTTGTGACGTGCCGGCATTCCCTCCAGATTTTCGACCGACCTGAGATGCTGCTGCGGGAGCTCTACCGTATCTGCAAGCCCGGCGGCCGGGTCTATATTACAAACGAGAAAAACTCGCATTGCCTGGGCGAGCCACATGCGGAAACGATCAAGTGGACCTATGAAGAAGTCGCCAAATTGTTCAGGCACTTCGACATGGACGTCGAGATGGGGCCGAAAAGCCGTCACCTGCTCGCCGACGCGGGCTTCGACGCGATCAAGGTCGATACTTTCATGGTAACAAACCTTGACGGCGATCCCCAGGACTTCGCCGACATCATCGAAGCCTGGGAAAACGTCTACGCGGGCCAGATGGCGGTCCGACGGGGGGACACGCCGGAGTTCATTCGCAGGTTCAGGCAGGGATTTAAAGATCACGTTTTCGCGGCCCTTCATCCGAAGGGTTACGCGGGCTGGCCGATCTGGGCGGCGTCCGGCCGAAAGCCGCTATGATGGACAGGATATCTTCGAAAAGACCGATCAAGCTGGGTTCATTCCGCGCAAAGTTCATTTTGGTTGTCGGCGGAGCAGTCCTCTTTGATCTGCTGGTGAGCGGAGGATTGGCACTCTGGAACGTCCAACGGCTGTCACGCGACGCGACGCTGGAGGTCGGGCAAGGCCTCGAGGCAGCAAGCCAGGAATACATCGGAACATATGCCGACTCCACCGCTGCCCAGGTCAGTTTGTTGTTACGGCAGGTTCACAACGATGTTGGTACGCTCGCAGGCGTGCTTCAGGCACAAATCGATGATCCCGAGCGCAATGTAAACGTCGGTGCGGCGATCGCTCGAACCTCTCCCGACAGCGTCCGCCTCGTTTATGACCAGAAGGGGAACTGGTCTCAAAACGCTCCGGGCTCTGTCTCCGTTGTGAGCGTTTGGGGTTACCTGCTGAAGCCTGACCATAGTCCAAGACCTGACGTCGAGGCCGACATCCAGACGAGCTCGGTTCTGGACATCGTCGCGCCGAGTTTGCTGCAACATGGTTCTTCCAAGCTCCAGATGTATTACATTGGCCCGAAGGAAAGGCCGATTTTCAGAACCGCACCGTACACGGATCAGGCTCAGACTTTCGACCGTCTTTATCCCGGTCACAACGATGCAAATTTCTGGGACTTCTTTTTTCCCGGGCTCTACGAGTCTTGGCAGAGCTGGGCCACAAATATGAATTCACGGCCGGTCGCAGAAGATATCACGCAGACAGCGCCATATACCGATGCGATTACCGGGAAGCTCATCGTGAGTTTCTTTCATCCCCTATGGACGGCCGACAGGAGGGACGTCGCCGGCGCGGCTGGCGCGGACATCACGCTCGACCAACTCGCCCAGACCGTTGAGAATGTGAAAGTGGCCCAATCCGGGTTTGGCTTCCTCGCAATGTCTGACGGAAACGTCGTCGCAATCAACCATACAGGCGAAGAGACTCTCGGCCTGCGGTCTGCGAGCGATACGAGCGGAACAGGCGTGACCGGACTGGAGCGGTCGTTGAAGGGAAGCTCCCAGCCCGAAATTGCGAAAATGGCGCTGGACCGCGAACAGGGCATCCAGCACCTGTTGTTGGAACGAGACGGACAAAAGGTCCCCTACATCGTGATCGTGAAGAAGCTGCCTGCGACCAATCTCTGGTCCGGCGGCCCGGTCCGTCAAGAGGCGATGTCCCTCGTACTGGCCGTACCCGAACGGGAAATCGATGCCTCCCTATACGCGGCACAAGCCAAAATTTCCGAAGCCACGAACCGCATCGTGCTCTATCAGATCCTAGCGATCGCGATGTCGCTGGCGATCGTGACCCTCGCCGTGCTTGCCGCCTCAAAGCGAATAACGAGTGGTATCAGTGCCCTCGCAAATGCCGCGAGACGGATCCAGACGAAGGATTACTCGGTACGGGTTGCCATCGCCAGCAAAGACGAAGTTGGCGAGGCAGGAGAAGCGTTCAACAGGATGGCGGAAGAGATCAGCTTCCACACGGAAAATCTCGAGCAACTCGTCGAAGAGCGAACGGCGCAGATCGAAGATGCAAAGGAAGAGATCTCAACGTTGAACGCGCAGCTTCAGCGAGAAAATCGACGACTTGGGACAGAACTGGCCGTCGCCGAGAGAATCCAGTTGATGGTGCTGCCATTGCATCAGGAACTTGACGAACTGCCGGCGCTGGAAATAGCGGCATACATGAGACCTGCCGAGGAGGTCGGTGGCGACTATTACGATGTTTTGAAAAGCGGCAATCGTTTGAAAATCGGCATTGGTGACGTCGCCGGACACGGGCTCGAAAGCGGAGTGTTGATGTTGATGGTTCAGTCGGTCGCCCGCGCATTGCAGGAGGCAGGCAATGTCGATGCGGTCAAATTTCTCACCGACCTGAATAGCGCCCTTTTCAAGAATATCGTGAGAACCAAGATCGACAAGCATCTCACTTTGGCATTCCTTGACTACGACGGCAAAGAAATGATCCTGTCTGGCCAGCACGAAGAGGTGATCGTAATACGGACGAACGGCGAGATCGAACGTATCGATACTATGGATTTGGGAATACCGATCGGACTGCAGGCCGATATTTCCTCGTTCATCAAGACCCGCAAGATAGCGTTCGAGAAGGGCGACCTCATTCTTCTCCACACAGATGGCGTGACGGAAGCCGAGAACGACGCTGGAGAACTGTTTGGCATCGACCGTCTGTGCCTCGAGGCACTTCGCCTCAAGAACGAAAGTGCCGACAAAATCGTCTACGAGATCGTTGCGGCATTGATGCATTTTATTGGGTCACAAAAGATCCATGACGACATCACACTTCTCGCAGTACGGCATAGGTGACGCATGACACCAACGTTATATGGGGTCGAATCTCTGGCAAATGAGAACCTGGATGCGAGCACGCGTCTGACATTGCGCGATGGACCGCTTCAACTCGGGTGGAAACATTCGGGCATGACTTCGGACTTCATCGCAGAAGTAATGGCCCTCCCGTATTCCCACTCAAAGAGAGACTACACGCAAGCGCATCACGACATCGGATATCTCAGCAATGAGCTGATCGAAAACGCCGTCAAATTTCGACAGCCCGGAGAAATCCTCATCGAGGCCGGGATATTGGACGGATGCTTTTTCATGAGGACAACGAACAGCATCGATAGCGCATCGTCATCTCGTCTTCAGCAGCTGCTGCACCGACTTCGGTCGAGGGAACCCGGCGAGCTTCTTCTCGAACGGATCGAAAGCAATGCAATATCGGAAGGGAGCGGATCCGGTTTGGGATTGCTCACCCTTCTAAGCGACTATGATGCAAAAATGGCGTGGGCATTCGAAGAAGCCGACGACGACCATGTCAAACTGACGACGACTGCATTGGTGGCGTTGCCGCCCTCCTCCAAGCTGTGAGCGAAAAATGGAAATCAGCGACGAAAATTTCCGCGTATGGGCAGAAAACACCGAGGTATATTTCGATGGTATATTTCGGCTGGCAGGACCCGACGCCTACGCGCCCATTCATTCGATGGTACTAGGGCTGCTCCATGAAGGACACAAACAAGTAACGTTCAATCTGACGGGTCTCGAGTTCCTCAACTCCTCCGGCATAAACCTGCTTGCCAAACTGACAATCGAGGCCAGGAAAATGGGCGAGCTCCAGCTCGTTGTGAAGGGCACCAACCAATATCCCTGGCAGGCAAAATCGCTTCCGAATCTGAAAAAATTGCATCCGCTGCTTGATTTGCGCCTAGCGTAACGGTTCGCTGCGAAGACAGGGACAAGGCCATCGCGACTTCTGATCACGAGATGCCTAGCACCTCCAGCGCAATGCAGCGGTGGCAACGGGCGAATCCCACAGAGAAAGCTCCTCGTCCGTCAGGAAGGCGAGCGTGATGGAAAGGCCCTGCATGTCGAGCGAAGTGGCATAGGTGCCAACAAGCGAGCGCTCAACCCGCAGGCCGTATTCCGACATGATGCGAAGGGCAGAGTTGTAGGCAAGATAGAGTTCAGCGGGCGGTGTGCCGCCAAGTCCGTTCACCAGGAGCAATGCTTTGTCTGTGCTTCGGCTGATATCGTTGAGGATAGTCTCGCTGAGATACCTGACGATAGTGTCAGCGTCGGAGAACCGCTCTCTCGAATGACCCGGCTCCCCATGAATGCCGACGCCCATTTCCACCTCCTTCGGCCCGAGCGCGAAGGTTGTGCGCTGGGTGTCTGGGACCGCGACACCGGTCAGGGCAACGCCCATCGACCGGATGCGTGAGGAGAGGCTGTCACCAAAGGCTTTTAGTTCCGAAAGGGAGCGACCCTGCTCCGCTGCCGCTCCAAGCAGCCTTTCTGTGATCAGCGTACCGGCAACCCCACGTCGCCCGCGACCGTCGCCGGCCCTCGTCGTTTCGATGTCGTCGCAGGCAAGGACCATTTCTATTCTATGCCGGTCCGACGCCATCTCCGACGCCATTTCGAAGTTCATGACGTCGCCATCATAGTTCTTGACGACGAGCAAACAACCGGCGCCGGTGTCTGCTTCCTCTATCGCGCTGACGATCTGGCTGGGCGTGGGCGATGTGAAGATATATCCGACGCAGGCAGCATCGAGCATGCCGCGACCGATGAAGCCGATATGCATTGGCTCATGGCCGGCCCCACCACCAGAAATGATGGCGACCTTGCCAGGAACCAGCTCACGGCGGCGTATACATTTACGGTCGGCGCCAAACACAACGAGTTCCTGATGGGCGCGCACAAAGCCTTCGATGCTTTCGGCGACCATAGTCTCCGCTGTGTTCATGAATTTCTTCATCAAGCCCCTCCCAAGGCGATGATCATGCCAATCCTTTTGCATGCGCCACAAGGGCTTACTTAATCCGACAACCCCGAAATTGCGGCAATCTTCTGCACCAGATCGGCAATCGCTTCCTCCAGCAGCCGGTTGCGTCTCTCGTCGCCGAAATCGGGCACCATCAGCGAAATGTGCCGCAGTTTCTCCGAGGCGCCAAGTTCCGGCAGCTTGCCTGGATGTGCAGCTTGATAAGCGTTCAGAAAGCGCTCCTGTTCAGCGGCACTGAAATGGCACACCCGGAAGATCGTCGCGAGATGCCGGGCAGGAAGCGGCGTCGTATAAGTCGGGCTTGTTATCTGCGTGACGAAACTCCGATGTTTGCCAAGTTCCGTCGCGAGCCGCTGGCGTGTTCCAGAAGGCCTGTTGTCGATGATTTGCGCCAGAATGGATTTGTAGGCGATAATGGCGTCTTCCGTGTCTTCGCGCGCCATCCTATTCTCCGGCTGCCGTTGTCCCATCTGCCTTCAGGCCGACGATTGCCGATCTTATCGCGGGAAGTTGAGCGGGTGTCACGGAAAAATGCCGTATGCCTGCGGCAAGCAGATCCGCGGTCAGGGACGGATCCCCGGCCATGTCGCCGCAGATGCTGACCGGTTTGCTTCCGGCCAGTCTTATGGCCTGGGTCAGCAGGCGCAGTACGGCCGGCACCGCCTTGGCCTGGTAAAGCGTAAAGTCGGCACCCTCGCGAGGCGAGGCGACGAGATATTGCGCAAGGTCGTTCGTCCCGAACGAAAAGAAGTCAGCGCTTTCGAACTCGTCCAGCATGAGCGCGGCGGCCGGGACCTCTACCATCATTCCGATGGGAGGCATGCGATGCGGCAGACCGCGTCGGGCGAGCGCGTCGGATTCTTCGCGATAGATCTGCCTGATATCATCGACGTCGGATGGAAACATCACCATCGGCAGCATGATGCGAAGGCTGCCGAAGACTGCCGCACGCAAAAGCGCGCGGGCTTGAACACGCGCGATCTCCGGCCGGGCAAGCAGAAGACGGATACCACGTAGCGAGGGTACGTCGGCAAGTCCGGCGAGCGGCTTGTCGCCGCCTATATCCAGCATGCGAATTGTCGTCGACCGGCCACCGGCCCAATCCAGCAGGTGGCGGTAGATTGCGAACTGCTTTTCCTCGTTTGCGGCATCCGCGAGCGACGTCACCGCGAATTCCGAGCGCATCAACCCGATGCCGGCGGTTGTCGCAACATCGATCGCATCGACTTCGTCGGGAGCGTTGACGTTGACGGCCAGCAGGACCTGCGAGCCGTCGGCCGTGTACAAAGTGCCGTTGTCGGCCGTCGATGCCATTCTTGTCGGGCGATGGTCGAGCGGAGCCGGCGTCGCCCTCTGCTTGGCTATCTGAAGCATGATGATACCTGAATCGCCATCAACCCCGATGTGTTGTCCCTTCTCCGTCGCGAAGGGACCGGCGCCGATGACCATCGGGACCGAGCGAGACCGGGCAAGCAGCGCCACATGGCCGACTGCGCTGCCCGCATAAAGAGCGATACCCCCACCGGCCGACCAGTCATGTGCGAGGAATCGACTGGGCTCCATGTCTTTTCCAACATAGATGGAGCCGGCCGGAAAGTCGTCGATCGGCGCCCCGGTCAGGATCGACAGGACGCGATTCTTGACGTCGAGAATGTCGACGGCACGCGCCCGCACTTGGTCTTCCTCGGCGCATTCCAGTTCGCGAATATAGCCATCGAGTGTCCCTACCCAGGCAAACACTATATTTTCGCCCGCATCGATCCGCGCGCCGGCCATTTCCATCAGCGTCGGGTCCTGGAGCACTTCAATCTGAAACTCGATGATTTCGCCACTCTCCAGGTCTGTCCCCGCCGCAAGGTCGCGTAGTTCGCCGATGGCCTTCTTAATGGCATCGCCGAGTTCGGCATGGCCGGAAAGACTTGATGGCGGCGACGCAGCAGCCGCCATCGGCTTTGCGACATAGGCCGGTCCGGTAGCAACGCCTGGCGATGCACCCGTGGCTTTCAGACTAGGCGGTGCGGCCATGCTTCTTTTCCTCATCGAAGTTGCGCTCAACGAGGCCCTTCAATGCGCGAATCGCTTCCTCGGCGAGGATCCCCTCGGCGCGAATCTTGAGCAACGATCCCTTGCGGATCCTGGCACCCATGATCTTGATGATGCTCTTGCCATTCAGCCAGACATCGCTGCCGTTGATCGCGACTTCGATCGAGCAGGGAAACGACTTTGCAAGCCGCGTGAATGTAACCGAGGGCCGAGCATGCAGTCCAACGCCATGCTTGACCTCGACCTCCGTCTGGCAGTTGGCATGCATCTGCTCGCCCTCATGGCCCCCCATGCGCAATCCGCCGCTCATCAGGGTGATAGCTCCTCTGCCGTCGCAATGACTTTGCTCAGCGATGCACCGCCGGAAGCCTCGGCGGCCGCGATAACGGCTCCCTCCACGACGGGTGCATTGCAGATCGATACCTGCTTCGACCGCGGCAGGCCGAGCATCTCAACCGCCATTTCGCTGTTGGTTTCAGCTCCACCAAGATCAACGAAGACGGCAACGCCTGCGTCCGACCAAGCCTCCTCGATGGCTTTGAGAATGCCGCGGGCATCCGTCCCGAGTTCGCCGTGACTGTTGCCGCCCGACCAGGCAAGCGGCACACTGTCGCCAACCATCTGCCGCACCATATCGGCAGTGCCACGCGCAACCAGCGGCGAGTGGGAAACAATCACGATCCCGACGTTAGGCCTCTTCCCATTCATACCGGTCGGTACTCCTCGAGGTAGCGGCAGATCGCATTTGTCAGCAGCGCACAACTTGAGGCGCCCGGATCGACATGGCCGATCGACCGGTCTCCGAGATATGAGGCGCGCCCGCGCATGGCCCTCATCGCAGCCGTCAGCTCGGCAGAAAGTTCGGCCTGTTGTGCGATGTCCGTCAGAGGCAATCGATGTGCGAGCGCGTCCTGAACGGGATAGAGAACATCAAGAAGCGTCTTGTCCCCGGCATGTGAGCGACCACGACGCGCGACGGCGTTGATCGCCTGTTTCAGTGCCGCCGAAAAATCTTTCTCCTCGTCCGAGGCACGGAGCTCGCGGCCCATCTCCATGAGCAGCGTTCCGTAAAGCGGGCCTGCCGCCCCACCGATGTTCATCACGAGCGTCAAGCCAATTTTCTCAAGCGCATCAGGCAAGGGAAGGGCTGAAACGGAGGCATCTTCGGCGCTCACCGCTTCGCAGCCACGTCGCATGTTCGTTCCGTGATCGCCATCACCAATGGCGCGATCAAGCGCACACAGGTGCTCGCTGTTTGCCGCGATCGCTGCACGGCAAGCTTCGATCAATCCCATGAGAAGAACCGGTTCAGCCTGCACCCGAAACCCTCCCGCCTCCAAAGCTCATACGAGCGCTGCCATTACCTCGAATACGCCTGCCACGGCCACGGCACCCGGATCGGGCACGCCTTCCAGATCCCTTTCGCCAACGTAGGAGGCACGACCGGCCTTTGCCTGTCGCATCGCTCTTGTCGACTGAGCACCTGTCGTCGCCGCTCTTGCCGCGGCCGCGACACCTTCCGATGAAAGGGCCGCAAGCGCAGGAGCCAGTGCGTCGACCATAGTGCGGTCGCCCACAACGGCACCTCCATAGAACGTCATCCGATCAAGCCCGGCAAGCAGGGCTGCGGCGATATCGTCCTTTTCGGCCATGGACTTGGATGCGGCCGTGAAGAAGATCGAGAGAAGGACGCCGCTGGAGCCGCCCATGCTCGTGCTCAGGATTTCGCCGATGGAAGCCATCGTCGCGGCAGGATCTTTCAGTGGAAGTGTGTCGATGCGGGCAAGAATGCTGCGGGCTCCGGTCGCGACGGTGGAGCCGGTATCGCCATCACCAACCAGGCCATCCAGGCGGTTGAGCTCGTTTTCGAGGGAAAGCAGATGCTCGCAAAGTGCGGTCAGGAGACGACGATTATCCCTATCGTCGCTGGCGGGTGCCGCATCGCTCTGTCGCGACGCCCGTTGAGGCGCGGGAAGGATAGCGATCTCGTGCCGTTCGGTCGCGGGCGGCCAGGCATGGGGTTCGACGGCGGCCCTCAGGGAGGCTTCACGGTCGGCATCCAGTCGAATGAGCGACAGGGAAAAGCCGTTCATGTTGAGAGCGGTCATCATCGGTGCCGGCCCAATGATCAGCCGAACACGGTTGGCGATCGGTGACGACAGCACAGCGTTGGCGATGACGCCCATTTCAAGCGGCGGCACGGCGCCGAGATTGTTGATCAGCAGCGCATGATCTCCCGCACCATCGAGCTTCGCCGCCAGCCGCTCGGTCATCGTCGCAACCAGATCGGCAATCGGCTGCAGGGAAATACGCTCGACCCCGGGCTCGCCGTGGATACCGAGGCCGAGCTCGCCTTCATTGGCGCCCAGTCGATCCTCGTGCGTTTGGCCGGGCACGCTGCAGGTTGAAAGCGACATGCCGAGCGAAACGATGCTGCCCGCTGCGGCATTCGCTAGTTCCGCCACCGTCTTGAGCTCAGCGCCGGCCTCGGCATGATAGCCGGCGATCTTGTGCACGAACAGCGTACCGGCAACGCCGCGGGGCTGGATGATGCCAGGGATCGCGATATCGTCGGCAACGATGACCATCTCGACATCGAAACCCTCGGCACGGGCCTTTTCGGCGGCGAGACCAAAATTGAGGCGATCGCCCGTATAGTTCTTGACGATCAGCAGGACGCCCTTGGGGCCGGTTACGGCGCGGATCGCCGTCAGCACCGCATCGACACTCGGCGAGGCAAAGATTTCGCCGGATACGGCTGCGGTAAGCATGCCCTTGCCGACAAAGCCTGCATGCGAGGGCTCATGCCCCGCCCCGCCGCCCGAGATAATGGCGACCTTCGACTTGTCCCAATCGGCACGCAGGATCACCTTGATCTCCGGAAACGCGTCGAGACGGGCAAGGCGACCGGCGCCGCTTGTCTGGAGCAGGCCGTCCAGGGCTTCTGTGACAATGGTTTCCCGGCGATTGAAGAAATGTTTCATGGAGACAGACCCGTCTTTTATGCCGTTTCGTTTGCTGCTTATCCAAGGCGCTGGCCGCTGGCGTCGAAATAGAGTGGATCGCGCAGCGTCAGGCTTATTCGATCACCCGGCCGGATTGCGAAATATGGATCGGCAAGCGTGACCAGCTTGTGGTCGCGCACCTTGATGTGAAGGTGGTTCTGGTCCCCCAGATGTTCGATCCAATCGATCTTCGCATCGGCGTTCTGATCGACGATGATATCAAGATGCTCGGTTCGCGCGCCGATCGTCTTCGTTCCCGGCGGCGGATTGGCACCGGGAAGAAGATCGGCCGGCAACAGGTTGATATGCGGCTGGCCAAGGCGCGCGGCGACATGAAGGCTGGCCGGATTGCCATAGATTTCGCGCGGCGTTCCGACTTGCAACAGTCGTCCTTCCGAGACAATGCCGATCCGATCCGCCATGGTCATCGCCTCGACCTGGTCGTGGGTTACATAGAGCAGGGTCGAGCCGAGTTCTTTCTGGATACGCTTCAGTTCCAGGCGCAGTTCTGCGCGCAGTTTCGCATCGAGCGACGAGAGCGGTTCGTCCATCAGATAAATGGCGGGTCGGCGCACGAGCGCCCTGCCGATCGCAACGCGCTGCATTTCGCCGCCCGACAGACGCGTCGAACGGTTCTCCAGCTTATGGTCGATCCTGACCATGCGCGCAATTTCGCGAACACGGCGGTCGATTTCTTCGCTTGGAAGTCGATGCGCCGGGGCTCGCAGCGGAAAGGCAAGGTTGTCGTAGACCGTCATATGCGGATACAACGAGTATTGTTGAAAGACGAAGGCGACATCCCGTTCCGCGGGAGCTTCGCCTGCGACATTGCGGCCGCCGATTTCGATACGCCCAGCGTCGGGGTGCTCCAGTCCCGCAATAAGACGCAACGTGGTCGTCTTGCCAGCACCTGTCGGCCCGAGCAGAACGACGAATTCACCGTCTCGGATCGACAGGTTGAGATCGGCCAGAGCCTGAGTGTCACCGAAACGCTTATTGAGCCCCTTGAGAACGACGTCAGCCATACTGAGCCTCCGAGTAGAGTGCCGAGGCAACAGCGCGGCCCGACTTGCAGTCGAATAGTGCGAGCTTTCCCGGATTGAGTTCAAGGCCAACAGTCTCGCCGATACGGAAATCGCGGTTCGCCGGAACGCGTGCCTTGATCACGCCGCTCGATGTCTCGATTGCCACGACCTGGTTGGTTCCGAGATATTCGCTGCCATAGACGGCTCCTCGCAAGGGTGACGCGTCGCTGAAGCGGATATGTTCGGGCCTGACGCCGAGCGCAAACTCCGCCTCGGCCATATCCTGGTGCACCTCGGGAATGCTGACGTCGACGCCGTTAAGCGATATCGACCGCGCTCCCGCCTTGAGACCCGACGTGAAGCGCATGAAATTCATCGGCGGCGAACCGATGAAATCTGCGACATACATGGTGGCCGGCTTGCTGTAGATTTCCTGCGGCGTGCCGAATTGCTCGATGACGCCATGGTTCATGACCGCGATCTTGTCGGCCATCGCCATCGCCTCATGCTGATCATGCGTCACGTAAACCGTCGTCGCGTGGATGCGGTTATGCAGTTCGCGCAACTCATGGACCATCACCTCGCGGAATTCGGCATCCAGCGTGCCAAGCGGTTCATCCATCAGGAAACACTTCGGACGGCGCACGATCGCGCGGCCGAGAGCCACGCGCTGGCGGTCGCCGCCCGCAAGTCCGGAGACGGACCGGTTCAAGATATGATCGATCTGCAGCAGCCGCGCGGTCTCCTCGACGCGCTGGCGGATCTCGGCCTTCGGCATGCCTTGCGACAGGAGTGGGAAGCCGATGTTCTTGCGCACATTCATATGGGGATAGAGCGCAAAAAGCTGGAAGACGAAGGCGATGTCGCGGGCGCTGGCGCGGTTGAAGGTGACATCCTCCCCATCAAGATAGATCTTGCCGCTGGTCGGCAATTCCAGGCCGGCGATCATACGAAGCGTCGTCGTCTTGCCGCAGCCAGAAGGGCCGAGCAGTGCCAGGAACTCGCCGTCATGAATGACGAAGCTCGAATCCTGCACCGCCACGAAGCCGCCGAACTGCTTACGGAGATTTTCTATTCTGATTTCCGCCATGACTCACTCCGGAAACTTCGAAACGATGATGAACATGGCGGTGCCTGCGAGCAGCGTCACCAACGAATAGGTATAGAGCACGAGAAGGAACGGCTGGAAGAGCATGAGGAAACCGATGGCGATCAAGGCGGTCGCGATGTTCTCCATAGGGCCCCGGCGCAAAAAGAACGGGCGCTTCGGGCGGGATGGGCGTGGGGTCTCGATGAGATGGGTCATTTGCGAACCGCTCCGAAAGTGATGCCGCGCAGGAGCTGCTTGCGCAGCAGAATGGTGAAGACGAGGATCGGGATCAGGAAGATCGTTGTTCCCGCAGCAACGGCAGGCCAGTCCTGGCCGCCTTCACCGATGATGGTCGGTATGAATGGCGGGGCCGTCTGAGCTTCACCCGAGGTCAGCAATGCGACAAAGGCATATTCGTTCCAGGCAAAGATCAGGCAGAAGATCGCAGTGGCGGCGATGCCTGTGGTGGCCTGCGGCAGGACGACCTTCCAGAATGCCTGCAGCCGGGTGTAGCCGTCGATCATCGCAGCCTCTTCATATTCGCGCGGGATCTCGTCGATGAAGCCTTTAAGCAGCCAGACGGCAAGCGAGACGTTGACTGCCGTGTAGAGCAGGATCATGCCCAGCGCCGTGTCGGAGAGGCCAAGCTCGCGGTACATGAGATAGATCGGTATGGCGACCGCGATGGGCGGCATCATGCGCGTCGACAGGATGAAGAACAGAAGGTCGTCGGCGAGCGGTATCCTGAAACGGGAAAAACCGTAGGCGGCAAGCGTTCCCAACGATACGGCCAGGAACGTCGAGCCGAAGGCAATCACCAGAGAATTGGCAAAGCGTGGCAGGAAATTCGAGGGACCGGCAATGACCATGTTTCGCTTGCGGGTCACCTCATCACAGGTGCCGGTCGGCGCAGGCAGGGAGGCGATGTATTCCGGCGTCTGGCGCGTTCTCGTCGTCAGCAGATTGCAGTAGCCTTCCAAGGTCGGCGCAAAGACGATCTTCGGAGGATAGCTGATGGAATCCGGCGGAGATTTGATGCTGGTCAGGAAGATCCAGACGAGCGGGATCATCGTGATCAAGGCGTAGAGGATCACGATAGCGCCGGCGATCCTCTTGCTGGTCGGGCTCGGCTCGACGACCGAATGGGCTGAGGTAACCGAGCTCATCGCTGCTTCACCTTGTTGAGTGCCTTGACGTAGATGTTTGCGAGACCGAACACGGCAACGAAGAGGACGATGGCAAAGGCCGACGCCCGTCCGGTTGCCCAGCTCTCGAAGGCGGCCCGCTTCAAGGTGATGGAGGCAACCTCGGTGGTCGAGCCCGGGCCACCACCTGTCAGCAGTGTCACCATGTCGAACATCTTGAAATTCTCGATGCCGCGAAACAGCACCGCAAGCATGATGAAGGGCAGCGCCATCGGCACGGTGATCGACCAGAATTGCCGCCAGGCGGAGGCGCGGTCCACCTCGGCCGCCTCATAGATATAGTCGGGGATGGAACGCAGGCCTGCCAGGCAGATCAGCATAACGTACGGCGTCCACATCCAGGTGTCGACGATAATGATCGCCCAGGGTGCAAGCGAAACGCTGCCGAGCATCTGGATGTCGGCTGTCGGGATGCCGGTGACCAGGGATACGGCATAGGCGAAGAGACCGATCTGCGGCTCGTAGAGGAAGCGCCAGAAGTTGCCTACGACGGCTGGAGACAGCATCATCGGGATCAGGATCAGCGTCGTCCAGAAGGCGTGGCCGCGAAACTTGCGGTCGATCAGATAGGCGAGCGTAAAGCCGATGACCGTCTGCAGCAGGATCGTCCAGAAGACGAAGTGCGCCGTCGTCTGCATCGCCTGCCAGATGTCGGGGTCGTTGAGCACCCGCTCGTAATTGCCCAATCCAACGTTCAGGACCGGCGCATTCGGACGGTTGGCGCGATAATTTGTGAACGACAGATAGATCGCCCAGATCAGCGGAAAGATGTTGATGGCGAGAAGCAGGATAATGGTGGGCGCGATAAATACCCAGGCGATTGCTCGATCGGATAGTCCGCGGACGCGGCGGGCAAGCGATGTCGGCGTCGCCCTTGCAGTTGCGTCTGCAGCCTTCTCGACCATAGAGGAAGAAGAAATGTTCAAGGTGTCACCTGGTCTTTGCGTATATGAGACACGTGGCGGCCCGGCAGTCTTGGCGATCCGGGCCGCCATTCTGACAAGAAGGTTGTGCGTCCAGCCGGACACTAGATCTTGCCATCGTCCTTGAAGACTTCGGTCCAGTCCTTCACCAAGCCATCAAGCGCCTCTTGCGCGGTACCGTTGCCGGCCACGACATAGTTATGAACGCGCTTCTGCATGTCCTGGAGGAGGGTTGCGTAGCTCGGCTCGGCCCAGAAATCCTTCACGATCGCCATCGAGTCCAGAAACGCCTGGGCATAGGGCTGGCTGGAAGCAAAGTCAGGAGCGTTCACCACCGATTTCAGGCAGGAATAGCCGCCGAGTTGCCACCATTTCGCCTGCACCTCGGGCTGGGCGAACCACTTGATATACTGGAGAGCAGCGTCCTTCTTGTCGGAATAGGAAACGACCGAGATGCCCTGTCCGCCGAGCTGAGCGAAGTGCTTCTTCTCAGCCGGATTAGGGAAGAAACCGATCTTGTCGCCGCCTACCTTCTCGTCCTTGTAGAGGCCAGGCCAGGTGAAGGCGAAATTCATCTGCATCGCCACCTGGCCGGATTTGAAGGCATCGGCCGACTCGACCATATAGACGTTGGAGCTGCCGGGCGGCGTGCAGCAATCATAGAGCGACTTGTAGAATTCCAGACCCTTCACCGCATCGGGAGAATTGACGAAGCCTTCCATTTCATACGGCTTTTCAGGGTTGTCGTACTGGAAACCCCAGTCATACAGCACGTTGGTCACGCCCATCGTGATGCCTTCGGAACCGCGCTCGGTGTAGATCGAAGCGCCGTAGACTGTCTTCCCGTCTATCTCACGCTTCTGGAAAAACTCGGCGATCTGCTTCAGCTCGTCATAGGTCTTGGGCGCGGCAAGATCGCGGCCATATTTTTCCTTGAATTCCTTCTGCAGTTCCGGCCGCTCGAACCAGTCCTTGCGATAGGTCCAGCCGACCACGTCGCCCATGGCAGGCAGCGCCCAGTAGTTCGGCGTATTCTTCGGCCATTCCGAGTAGCCAACCACCGTCGCCGGCACGAAGTCATCCATCTTGATGCCTTCCTTGTCAAAGAAGTCGTTGAGCTTGACGTAATGGCCGTTTTCGGCCGAGCCGCCGATCCACTGGCTGTCGCCGATGATCAGGTCGCAGAGCTTTCCATGAGAGTTCAGTTCATTGAGAAAGCGGTCGGCATAGCTGGTCCACGGCACGAACTCGAACTTCATTTCAGTGCCGGTTTTGGCGGTGAAATCTTTCGAGAGTTCGACAAGCGCGTTGGCCGGGTCCCAGGCCGCCCAGCAGAGTGTCAGTTGATCAGCTTTTGCGAGATTGGGCAGCGCCGACGACATGATGAATGCCGATGCCAGCCCGAGAAGGGCTTTCGATTTCTTTTGCATACGTTCCTCCCAGAACCAAAGCCGGCTCCCCGCCGACATGCAAGTCCACCAATTTCAGAGAATGCCTACATGAACTCCTCAACCCTCATGTTTAGCAATATGTTTAGTGATAGACGTTTTTATAAACATTGCAAGTAACAATCGTCACAGTCCAGTCATCCACCCAGTGATGATGCAGATTGCCGGCACGTCGAACAGTTCAAGACCCTGACGTGCCACGAGGTCAGAACGACGCTCTGGGCAGGAGGAAAGGCGCCCGGTATGATCAATCAATTGAAGGGAGATCGGCTGGTGTCTGCGCAGATGGATCGCGGCGGGGATGTGCAACAAACGCCAGCCGGGCTTTCGGACGTGCTCGGCTTGGGCCTGTCCGTCGTTTTCTGTGGCCTGAACCCTGCACTGTCAGCAGTCCGGGACGGCCATAATTTCTCGTCTCCCAGCAACCGCTTCTGGAGGGTGCTACACCTTTCTGGCTTTACGTCGCGCCTCTTGCGCGCCGACGAAGAGCAGGAGCTGCTCAACTATGGATGCGGCATCACGGCCGCCGTCTCGCGAGCCACGAAGAGCGCCAGCGAATTGCGGCTGGACGATTATAAAAAGGCAGCACCTCTGCTCGAAGCGAAGATAACCAAGTTCGCGCCGGCTAACCTCGCCTTTCTTGGCAAGGCTGCCTTCGCAGCGATTACCGCACGGGCCGACTGCGATTGGGGAAGGCAGAGCGAGCTATTCGCCGGCGCCAACACCTGGGTTCTGCCGAACCCCAGCGGGCTTAACAGAGCTTTTGCCCTCGATCGACTGACAGCGCATTACGGTGACTTGAGAGCCGAAATCTAGCCACGCGTCGGCCAAGTTCCAGCTGCGAGCCTACAGGCGAAGATACAGATCGAAGATGGCGCCGGGCTCGTCGACAATGGAAGGAGAAAGGGAGAGCGCTGCCCCGGTGCCGGGCGCTCCCCTCGGGGCAAGAGAGGCAAGCGCCTAGCTTACCCCATTGAGAACGACCATCTTGTCATCTGCCATCTCCTGCATCGTCCAAGGGATACCGCCGACGCCATAACCGGACTGGCGGCGACCTGCAAACGGCATCCAGTCCGTCCTAAACGCAGTGTGGTCGTTGATGAGAACGGTGGCTGCATCCAGACGCTTCGCCGCCCGGAGTGCAACGGCAATATCAGAGGAAAATACGCTCGACTGAAACGCATAAGGCAGCGAGTTGGCACTCTGAATTGCATCGTCGAGGTTTCGGTAACCGTAGACGCAGGTCAGCGGGCCGAAGACTTCGAGTTGCGACACCTTTGCGTCCGCCGGCGGATTGAGCAGCACCGACGGCAGCAGCGTCGTTTCCGAGAGGCGCCCGCCTCCAAGCTGTTTTGTTCCCGCATCAACTGCTTCCCGGATCCAGTTCGCTACCCGCTCCGTTTCGCGTGGCAGGATCAGTGGCCCCACCTCGGTTTGCTTGTGGGTTGGATCGCCGACCCGAAGAGCCGCGACCTTGGCGCCAAGGTTCTCGGTGAACGGCTCCAGGATATCTTCGTGCACGAATACCCGCTGGACCGACACACAGACCTGGCCTGCATGATAGTAGCCTCCTTTGACGATGGGACTGACGACTGCGGCCACATCTGCACTTCGATCAACGATAACAGGTGCAGCACCCCCATGTTCAAGCGCGCATCTCGTGCCTGGCGGCAGCTTGCTCTTGAGATACCAGCCGACTTTTGCAGATCCGATGAAGCTTAAAAACGCGACGCGGGGATCGGTCGCGAAGGATTCAGCAAGCGCGTTGTCATCGGTGACGAAGGTCTGGCACCAGCGTTCGTCCAAACCGGCTTCCCAAAGCAGCTTCACGATTTCGAGACACGAGATGGGTGTCGTTGCCGCAGGCTTTACGATGACTGGGCATCCGACGGCGATGGCCGGCGCAATTTGATGAACGATGAGGTTGAGAGGATGATTGAATGCCGAGATCGCCGCGACAACACCAATCGGCTCTTTCGTTGTAAACGCCAGGCGGTTCAAGCTCGCGGCAGTCAACCCCATCGGGATTTCCTTGCCGCCGAAGTTGCGGATTTCATCGGCGGCGTTGACCAACCCGTCGATTGCTCGTGTGACTTCGACGATGGCGTCCGCCAGCGGCTTGCCGCCTTCCCGCGCAATCGTCATCGCGAAACGGTCCCTGTTGTCGTGCAGCAGTTCTGACGTCTTTCTCAGGATCGCCATGCGCTGATACGCAGGCAACCACGCCTCGCGATCGGCAAAGGCTTTCGCGGCAGTATCCAGCTTGCGATCAAGTGCGGCGGCGTCATCGGTCGGTAACTCGGTGATGATCGCTCGATCAAACGCCTGATAAACCGTTAAGCTAAGCGACATCTCATGCCTCCAGAATTGCCGGCAGCCGTTCGCGCAGCTCTTTCACCAGCACACGTTCATTTTCCGAATAGTCGACGGGGACATTGACCAGATGCACGCCCCCGTCTTTGAACGCATCCTCGAGAACCTGCTCGAACTGGCCGATATCATCGACCCTCGTGCCTTTGGCACCGTAGGATTGCGCATATTTGACGAAGTCCGGATTGCCGAATGTCATGCCGAAGTCCGGAAATTCGTCGACGGCCTGCTTCCAACGGATCATTCCGTAGGCATCGTCTTCAATCACGAGAACAACAAGGTTCAGTTTCAGCCGGACGGCGGTCTCCAGTTCTTGCGAATTCATCATGAACCCGCCGTCGCCGCAGATCGCCATTACCCGTCGTTGCGGGTAGAGCATTGACGCGACCATTGCCGATGGAAGGCCAGCCCCCATCGTCGCAAGCGCGTTGTCGAGAAGCAGCGTGTTCGCCATTTTGGTGCGATAGTTGCGAGCAAACCATATCTTGTACATGCCATTGTCGAGAGCGAGAATGCCATCATGGGGCATGACCTCACGGATGTCGTGGACAAGCCTCTGCGGCGTAAACCGTTCTTCCGTCGCCCGGTCTGCAATGCGGTCCAGAATTCGCTCCCGCAGGTGAAGAAGCGCCTGCGCGTTCGGCAGCTTGCCTTCCAGGCGATCGGCGAGCGCCTTGAGTGACGGCCCCATATCACCGATGATCTCGGCCTGAGGAAAATAGACCTGCTCGACCGTCGCGGGCTGATATCCGACATGGACGACTTTGGGACCGCCCTTGCCCATGATGAACGGAGGCTTTTCGATCGTGTCATGGCCGATCGTGACGATCAGGTCTGCCTGCTCGATGGCCTCGTGGACGTAGTCACGCTCCGAGAGGGCCGCTGTGCCCATGTAGAGCTCTGTTCCCCCTGGCACCGTCCCCTTCCCCATCTGGGTCGTGAAATAAGGGATGCGCGTTCGAATAACGAACTGGGCGATGTCCGACGTGGATCGAGGACGCGAGGCTGCCGCTCCGAACATGAGCAATGGACGCTTCGCCGATGCAATCAGCGCAGCCGCACGATCGAGCGCAGCATCGCTTGCGGTCGGCAGTTCAAGCTGATGCGGCGCCACCAGGGCGATGTCTTCACACTCCTCTGCAGCGATGTCTTCAGGCAGTTCGAGATGAACTGGACCAGGCCGTTCCTCCTGCGCGATCCTGAACGCCTCCCTCACCAGGGTCGGGATCATCTGCGGCGAAACGATCTGACGCGTGAGCTTGGTCAGCGGCTTCATCGATGCGACGACATCAACGATCTGGAAACGAGCCTGCCGCGATGAAAGAATACCCTTCTGGCCGGTGATCATCACCATGGGCATTGCGCCGAGAAGAGCATAGGCCGCTCCCGTCGACAGGTTCAATGCTCCTGGCCCAAGCGTCGTCAGGCATACGCCAGGCTTACCCGTGAGCCGTCCGTAGGTCGCAGCCATGAACGCAGCTGCCTGCTCGTGTCGCGTGAGCACGAGCTCGATTGAGGATTTGCGGATGGATTCGACGACGTCGAGGTTTTCTTCGCCCGGAATGCCGAAGATACGCTCCACGCCTTCATTCTCAAGCGCCGCGATGAGGAGATCAGAGCCTTTGGTCATGGAAGGTGCCTGTGTGCTTTGACGCCGCGATCAAGGGCGACGCGATGAGAAACTTCAGACGGTGAACATAGGTCGATTTGCGGTCCGAACCAATCGCACCTTAGTGCAGATTTTGCATGCGAGATATGCTCGCAGAACCGCCCTCGGATTTGGAGCAGCCAGCAGATCAAAATCATTGATGGCGCGCGTTGCCTGCATGTGCCGAAGAATGCCGGCGAGGCGCCGGCAAGAGGCTTGGGATTTTTGCGCCCTCCCGTCGCCGTGCGAAACGACAGGCGAACGACGGGCAAACCACGACAGCAGATGCTTGAAATGGGGGTGGCAGGGATTGAGATCGGACTGGGTGGATAGGATGATCAACGGCTTGCCGGTTCAATCGCTGGTGTCTTGTTGGCTCTCACAGACATGCCGACATGCCTCCATCCACGTAAAGTATGTGGCCATTGACATAGCTTGAGGCGTCCGAAGCAAGAAAAATACAGGCGCCTGTCAGTTCCTCCAGTCTGCCCCAGCGGCCGGCCGGCGTGCGTCGCCCGATCCAGCTCGAAAACTCGGCATCGGCAACGAGCGCTGCGTTGAGCGGCGTATCGAAATATCCCGGGGCGATGGCATTGACTGCCAGCCCATGGCGGCCCCAGTCGGTCGCCATGCCTTTGGTGAGATTGCCGAGCGCGCCCTTGCTTGCGGTATAGGGCGCAATTCCCGGCCGGGCGAGCGCGGTCTGGATCGAAGCGATGTTGATGATCTTGCCGCGCCCGCGTGCGATCATGTGGCGTGCGACGGCCTGCCCGACGTTGAAGGCACCGGAGACATTCGTTCGCATCAGCAGTTCGAACATATCGGGCTCGAACTCCTCCAGCGGGGCGCGATGCTGCATGCCGGCATTGTTGACCAGAATATCGATCGGTCCTGTGGATCGCTCGAACGCGTCGATGGCTGCACGCACGGCCCTGGCGTTGGTCGTGTCGAATTGCAGCGTTTGCGGCGGCGTGCCGGCCGCGCTCAGGAGCTCGGCCGCGGTAGCGAGCTTTTCGGCATCACGGCCATTGAGCACGATTTCGGCACCCGCCGCGGCCAGGCCCTGAGCTAGGCTGAAGCCGATGCCTTGGCTGGATCCTGTGATCAGAGCGCATTTGCCGGACAGATCGAAGAGTTCAATACCCTTTTGCACGTCACGCCTCCCTCGCTCATGCTGAACACTGGCTGACCTCATGACAGCGGCTCCATCGCATCGAAATCGGGCAAGACGCCGCTCGCGTAGCCGACCGTCCCGAGCGAACCGATGGCGATCCGGCCGCCCCGGATCGCCAGGAGCGGCCCTTCGTCAACCCACTCGTAGAGATCGGGATGGGCCACGGCAAAACGCAACCTCTCCGCCTGCGGCGCGCCCTGCATGCCGGCGACATAGTGATGACCGTTGCGTTCGACATGGGACAGGCCGAGCAGAGAGACCAGCGCCAGATCCTGCTGCACCGCAAGTCCGGCCTGACAGGTCAGGTCCTCGCCCGAAAGGAACAGTCCCGGCACGGATCCCGTTTTGATGCGGATCGCCTTCACGAGCGAGCGGTAAATGCCCTTGCAGGTTTTCGAGGAGACGCCGGTATAGCCAAGCCGCCGAGCGCGGGCGAAGGCATCGTCGCCATCGTCGCTTTCATCGATCAGGAAGGGCAATTGCGCCGCCAGATTGCCCAGAGGCGTTTCCATCGTGATCGCGCGCGAGAACGGCTGTTCGACGAAAGCAATCGCCGCACGCAGCCTCGCCAGCCGAGGCGTCGCCTCAACCCGCGCCAGCAACGCGCCGAGCTGTTCGGCGGCGCCAAACTGTTCGTTGCCGTCGACCGTCACTCGGTAATCGGGCACGCGGTCCAGCACCGCGGCGATCCGCGTCAGGCGGTCAATATCAGCATCGAGCACGCCTGAAAGCTTGATCTTGAACCAATGGTTACCATAGTGCGCAATCACGGCCTCCAGACTCTGCGGCAGATCGTCGTCGACCGGATGGACTATATCGCCCTCGGTGATCGGGTCGAGTAGCCCGATCGTATGCCGGGCGGAGATCGAGCCGGCGGGGCGAAGACCGGCCAGCGTCGCCGACGCTGCATCCGCATCGATATCGCCGGGCAGCAGATGGCCGCCGATGCCGATGAGATTGCGGCGCACCGCATCAAAGACGGAAATGCTTGCAAGGCGGCAATAGGCATCGAGCGCGGCGCGGGCGATGAGCGAAGGGCCGAAACCGGCGGCCAACGGATTTGCGGGCAGGCGACTGACGGTCTCCATTTCGTTGACGCGGGCGGCGGTAAACAATGTCATCGGGGGAGACGGTTCGAGCGATGCAGCGGCAGCGACGCGGATCGAGGCGCGCAATTGGTCGACATTTTGCGCCGGCGTGAAGGCCGGGTTCTTGTCGAACCATTTCGGCACCATCATTTCCGCGGCGCCGCCGACGGCGCTTCGGCCCTCTTCATCCTCGACGCGGACCCTCAGGAAGGCCTGCGGTGCCCTTTCGAGGGTTGCCGCACCAAAGCGGAATGGCAGGCGCAGGCTGGTATCGCGCTCGAAGGCGTCGATCTCGATGATTTTCATGCGCGGCGCCGTCACGGAACCTCCAGTACTTCTGTCCATGGTCATGCCATCCGGTCGAGCATGGCGCGGGACACTTCGTGATGGAGCGGTTCCCGGCGAAGAAGCCGGCCAATCTCGTCCACCATGGCCTGCCCCTGGCTAAGATGCGCCTCTTCGGTGTGACCCGCAGCATGCGGCGAAATGGTCACGTTGGCTAGTGTGGGGTTACGGAAGGGACTGTCCGGAGGCAACGGCTCGTCGTCAAAGACGTCCAATGCTGCCTCGATACGGCCGGATCGGATCTCAGCCAGCAGAGCCGCCTCGTCAACCAGCTGCGAACGCGCGGTGTTGATGAACAGCGTGCCGGGGCGCAGCAATGCAAGTTCGCGGGTGCCGATCATGCGGCGCGTTTCGGGCAGAACAGGCGCATGCAGGGAAATCACATCGCTCTGAACGAGCATATCATTCAGCTCGGCGCTGATAACGCCGAGCGCAGCGGCCTCGCTGTCATCCAGAAACGGATCGACAACCAGCACGCGGCATCCGAATGGGACCAGCAGCTTCATGACCGCCCTGCCGACATATCCTGCACCGACGATACCGATCGTCCTGCCGCCAAGCAATCTTTGCGGCACGGCTGCGCGAACGTCGAGCCATTCACCGCCGCTGCGCAATCCGTGATGCAGCCGATGAATGCCGCGCATGGCAAGCAGTGCTTCGGCAACCACGAATTCGGCAACCGAGGCGGCAATTTTCGAGGCGGCATGGGTGACGCGAATGCCATCGTCGAACAGACGCGCCGGGACCAGCGTGCGGACGCTGCCTGCCGAATGGGCGACAAGGGCGAGTTGCGGATGGCGTTGACGCGCGGCAGGATCAAAGGCGGGCGTCCCCCACCCGGTGAGGCAGGCAACGGCACCCTGCAACAGGTGGTCGACATCGGTCGCGTCGATTGTGGCGCCGGACGGCCAACGCACCTCGCCAAGGGCGTTCAACTGGGCGATGGCGGCATCGTCCAGCATCATGCGACGGGTCTTTTCTGTCAGCAATACGGCGATAACGGGAGCCTGTTCGCTCATGGTTCTACTCTTTCGCTGCGGCGACCAGGCGCCGGAAATGGGCGAGATCGGCGCGGACCTTGTCGAGCGCCTGTTCCCGGGGAACCCGGTACTGGGAATGCATCGACAGCACACCGGCAAATCCGGTGACGACCAGATGCGGGACGATTTCGTTCCAGGGCACCATGCCTTCGTCGAGCCCCAACCAATCCGAATGCCACGCGCGCTGTCCGTGGGGTCCGTAAGCACCAGGAAACCAACCGCTGTTCTTAACGCCCATACAGCAGAACCACGGATCGAGAAGCTCGAGGGTCAGGCGCCAGTCCTCGCTCCCTTCCCGAATGATCTGATTGGCCGGATCGGCATAGGCACCGATCCTGGCGGGATCGCGCCCCGCCAGCAATTGCACCGCCAGGGCGCCGGAGCTGTGCAGGGTCCCGCCGTGAAGCTGAATGGTTAGCTTGACACCAAACCGTTCGGCAAGGCGCTCGAAGCCCTCAAGGTCGCGCCGTGCCCCATCAAGCTGGACCTTCCAGCGCCGCGACGGGTCGTAGCGCCAGAAGCCAAGCCGGATCTGCCCTATGCCGGCCTCGCCGCAACAACCCAGGAGCCGGGATGCGGCCTCGTCGGGCCGCGTGGAGTCGATGGTCGCCATCGGCGTGCGCACGCCGGCTGAAGCAAGCAGCTTGACGGCATTGGCGATCTCTTCAGGCCTGTCAGGAGAAACGGCGTGGCCGTCGCGAACGAGAAGATCGGCACAGTCGAACCCAAGATCCGCAGTAATCTCCGCCGCCTTCTCGAGCGGCAGCCCCTCCAAGGTCTTGGTGAAATAGGCAATATCCATGGTTCAGGTCCGGGACAGGAAGGCGTTATTCATGAGGGAGAGATACAAAGCTGGCTACGGCGGCCAAATGCATCGCAAGCACGGACCGCATAACGCACGCCTTCAGGCGGGGACATGTGCAGGAATGCCGTCGAGATTAGCGGGACGGAACTCACCTGTTCAAAGGTCTCGCCGTCGGTACTGATCAGGACATCGTAAAAAATGGCCGGCCGGGCATCGCCGGCAGCCCAGAACAGCATGCGTTCCTCGCGACCGCCAAGACCAAGATAGCGTTCGACGACAAGGCCGGTCGGCGCAGCCGGAGGCGTGCCGATGTCGGGAACGACAAGCACCTGGGTCAGTGAAGGCAACGGCAGATCCACGTCGACGCTGATCCGGCCTCCGTCGCATTCGAAAATGCTGATCGGGTGCAGCAAAGCAGGTTCCTGCGCGCGGCGCAGTTCGGCAAACTGCGCTTCCGTCGGCTCGGGCGGGGCGCCGACCGGCTCGAACAGCCCCCGCGGATTGCTTTCATCGCGTTGGGCTTCCCAGACCTCCATCGGATTGGTGAATTCCTCGTCGATGCGCAGGAGGCAAAGCGCATGGCGGCCGGGAACCAGCCCGCTCACCTCGAGACGCACGGCAGTCCGGCCCGAACGGTTGATTGCGTCGACGCTGTGGATGAGGCTAATGGAAGTGCCACCCCCGGCCAGCCGTGTCGGCAGGATCGCCAGGCCATCCGCGTCGGGAGCAAGCGGCGGCTCAGCCGTCACCTTGCAGACGGTATCGCCAAGCGTTGCCAGCAATTCCATGGATGTGAGGCCGGGTTTCTTGATGATGTCAAAGGGAGGCGCACGATCGATATCCGTGACCAACGTGTTCAGATCGGTCTTGTGCTCCCACTGCGCTTTGGTGAAGTTGCGAGGGCCGAAATAGGCAAAAGTCGTGCGCTGGCCCCAACCGCCGATAAAGGCGTGGTCATTGCTGAGGAAAGAGAAATTCGCCGCTTTTGGCGCTATGACGCGCCGGTCGTGCTGTTCGATGATGCGGGCGATGATACCGGCGTAATAGGCCTTGCCATGCCAGCTGTGATAATCGCTCCAGCCGAGCTGCGGATCACATTCATCATTGACGATCGGCAGGCCCGCGAGGCGCGGGTGATGCTCCCTCAGATAGTCGACGACGAGCAATGTGCGGTCGACGATGGCGCCCGTCTTCGGGATCAAGTCCTCCTTGCTGCCGTTGACGCCCTTCTCATGGATCGAGATGAAGTCGAGGCGCGGCGGACCGTTACCGGTCAGGCAGCTCGTGCCGCTGTCGCAATGTGCCATGAGGGCGCGAAAGATCGGTGAGAGCGTGCGTGCGGTGCCGGGTCCGCCCATGGGCAGGGCCGGGTCGATGGCATCGAGCCCCGCAACGCAAGCGTCGTAGTAGTTGGTATAGCCTTTGACCCCATAGGTCCACCAGCCGGAGTCGGCCTCATTCGTCGTTTCAAAGTACCACGTGCGCAATTCGTCCATGCCGTAACGCGCGCCATAACGGTCTGCCGTTGCCGTCACGAGGTCCCGCCAGCGCTTGACCTGATCCATGTCCTCGTAATCGGTGAAGAGACCCGACGGGTTGCCCATCAGCTCGAAGAACGGCTTCAGGCGGTGTTCGATCATCACGTCGAGCGCGCGGTCCAGCAGGGACCAGTCATAACCGGCCCCACCCGCGCCGCCCGTCGCGCTTAGAAGATTGTAGAGATAGTGCACACGCAGGAACTTGATGCCTTCGTTCGGCAGGCCGCCGATATAGGCCAGCATCTGGCGCATTTCAGGCTCGAGCAGCAGCTCGGCAGGCGAAAAGCCGGTGCCGCGCCAGAACCGGTCGAACGGGCGCACGGCTTCACTGGCATCAACGTTTATTCGCGTACGTTCACGCATGGGTCGTCTCTCCTTCAGCGGAAGTTTGGCGGTGAGCGGCATTGCCGGCGCATGAGGCCAGGAGCCGGGTTATTTGAATTTGGCGCGCATCGCATCGATGCCGGGGATGGTTTTGGTCAGATGCTGATGAGCGGGATCGAAGCGCTGGATCAGCCCCCGGCGATGCTTGCCGACAAGGATGGTGAAGATATATCCCCGGTGCCCCGGGGAGGTGACTGTCGGGTGGTAACCTCGGTCAAGCAGAAAGGTGTCGCCGTGGCGGGTCATCAGGATCTTGACCGGACCATCGTCATCATAAGTGATCTGGCTGCCGAAGCCGGTCTCCGGCTGGAAGCGGTAGTGATACAGTTCTTCGTGCCGGGTCTCGACGTCGCCATCTTCCGTATCATGCTTATGGGGGGGATAACCGGACCAGCACCCCTCACCGGCATAGAGTTCACTCACGAGCAGGTTGCCGCAGCGTCCGTTCTGTCTCTGGCCGAGCAGGTGGACGATCCGCCTCTGGCTATGCGTGTCCGACGAGCCGACATTGACCGCGTCGACCTCATCAGGCGTCACGCGAAACGGCGCGTAGCGTGTGTCGCAGAGGCCGCCGGCGATGGCGACTTCCGCCGGACCGCCGTGAGCCGATATCCGGACATTGGCGCCGACGGGCGCGTAAACCGAGTCCGCATCGCCTCCCCAGATATCGGCTCGCCGGCCCACGGCTTCGAACATGATGTCGTCCACCTCGATATCCACCCGGCCAGACAGCACGACGTAGAGGCTTTCGTGCGCAGCCAGCCGGCGAATGTCCTGCTCATTGGAGGCAAGCGAGACGAGATCGAAGTAGATGAGATCGAGCGTCGCGGAAGAGGTATCCACGATGGGACGCTGCTCGGAGCGTGGAATGAATTCAGGCATCAGTTGAACTCCGGAACGGTACGGTCGGCGAAGGGATTAAGCGTCAGGGATTCGGCGTGATGGCAGGCCGCTGCGTGTCCATCGGCCGTGACGGTGCGAAGCGCCGGCACCTCCTGCTTGCAAAGCTCGGTGGCGTAGCGACAGCGCGGATGAAATGCGCAGCCGGGAGGCGGATGCGCGGGATCGGCAACCTCGCCCGCCAGCCGGATGCGCTGGCCATAGCGGCGCAGCCTCGGATCGGCAATCGGCACAGCGGAGAGTAGCGCTTCGGTATAGGGGTGGAGCGGGCGCGAAAAGATCTGCTCCGTCGGAGCCTTTTCGACGACCCGGCCGACATACATGACGGCAATGTTGTCCGAGATGTGCCGGACGACCGACAGATCGTGGGCGACGAAGAGATAGGTCAGACCGAACTGTTCCTGCAGGTCCTGCATGAGGTTGATGGTCTGTGCCTGAACGCTGACATCGAGCGCCGACACAGCTTCATCGGCGATCACCAGGCGAGGATTGGACGCCAGCGCCCGGGCGATGCCGATGCGCTGGCGTTCGCCGCCGGAGAAAGCATGCGGATAGCGGCGCATATATTCGGGCCGCAAGCCGACGCTCCGCATCAGTTCGGCTACCCGGTGCTCAAGTTCTCTGCCCTTGACGATACCGTTGACACTCAGCACCTCGCCGATGATGTCGATGACGGGAAGGCGCGGGTTGAGCGAGGATTGCGGGTCCTGAAACACGATGCGCAGGTCGCGATGGATTTCGTCCAGGGCGGAACCGGACAAGGCCGCAAGATCGACCGTATCGCCGCTGCGGTCGCGATAGCGGATTTCGCCGCCTGTGGGCTGATAGATGCGCAGAACGGTGCGGGCAAGCGTGGACTTGCCACAACCGGATTCCCCGACAATGCCAAGTGTTTCGCCGTCCTCGACACGAAGCGAAACGCCGTCAACCGCCTTGACGTGCCCGACCACATGCCGGAATGCGCCCTTGCGAATGGGGAAATACATCCTGAGATCGTCAAGTTCGAGCAGGGGCGCTCGTGGGGTAACGGAACCGGCCATCATTGTTCTCCCTCGCAAAGCAGGCAGCTGGCGACGTGCCTGTCGCCGATGACGACGGGTTTTGGATCCCTCTGGTTGCAAAGACCTGCCTTCGCCTCCTTGCATCGGGGATGAAAGCTGCAGCCCTCGGGTCTGGCAAAACGCGAGGGCACCATGCCGTCGATGGTCGCGAGCCGTTCGGTGGGCGCGCCGTGCATGCGCGGCACCGATTGCAGCAAGGCCTTGGTGTAGGGATGGGCCGGTGCATGGAAGATCGTATCGACATCGCCCGCCTCCACGATCCGACCGACATACATGACGACCACCTCGTCGGCGATTTCTGCCACCACACCGAGATCATGGGTGACGAACAGCACGGAGAGCCCGAAATCGGCCTGCAGCGAGGCGAGCAGATCGAGGATGTTGGCCTGCGTCGTCACATCGAGCGCCGTCGTCGGCTCGTCAGCGATCAGCAGCTTGGGGCGACAAGCCAGCGCCAAAGCAATGCAGACGCGCTGGCGCATGCCGCCGGAAAACTGGAAGGCATAACCTTCCATGCGTTCGGCCGGCCGGGGGATGCCGACCAGAGCCAGCGTCTCGATCGCATGTTCGCGTGCCTCCTTCTTTCCCATCTTGAGATGCAGGCGGATCACCTCCACCATCTGGTTGCCGATCGTATGAACGGGGGAAAGCGCCGCCATCGGCTCCTGGCTGATCAGCCCGATCTGGGCGCCGCGGATAGCCCGCATGTCGAGGCCGCGCGGATCGAGCGCCGCCAGATCGATGGCCGGTGCTGCAGGATCGGGGCGATAGCGGATCGCGCCTGAGACGATCCGCCCGCCGCGCGGAACCTGATTGAGGATCGAGCGGCCGGTAATGCTCTTGCCTGAACCGGATTCGCCGACGACGCAGACGGTCTTGCCGCGCGGGATGCTAAAGGAGACACCGTCGACCGCCTTGATCGTGCCTGCACCCCCGAAGAAGTGTGTCCTGAGGTCATCGACTTCGATCAGGGGATCGGGACCCTGCCGCTGCCCGCCGGTGGCCGTGAAATTGGGATCAGTATTCATAGGGATCTGCAGCATCGCGTAATCCATCGCCTAGGAAATTGAGGGCCAGCACCGTGACGATCACCGCCAGGCCGGGAAGAAACAGCCAGGGAGCGTTCGACACTGCGAGAATGTTCTGCGCTTCCTGGAGCAACACGCCCCAGCTCACCACCGGCGGGCGCAGGCCGATGCCGAGGAAGGAGAGCGCGGTTTCGGCCAGGATCATTGTCGGGATAGCAAGCGTCACCGAGGCGATGATATGGCTCATGAAGGAAGGCACCATGTGCCGCCAGATGATGCGCATCCGGGAGCAGCCGTCGAGACGGGCGGCGATCACGAAGTCTTCCGTCTTGAGCGACAGAAAGCGCCCGCGCACCACTCGCGCCAGATCAGTCCAGCCGATCAGCGACAGGATGATCGTGATCCAGAGATAGACCAGGAGCGGATCGGCGCTGATCGGAACGGCGGCCGCAAGGCCCATCCACAGCGGGATGGTCGGGATCGAGTTGATGAGTTCGATACAACGTTGGATGACATCGTCCACCCAGCCGCCGTAGAGCCCCGAGATGCCGCCGAGGATAATGCCGAGGATGAGGCTGATGGTGACCCCGATCAGCCCGACGGACATAGAAACGCGGGTGCCATGCACTGTCCGGCTGAAGACATCGCGACCCAGCCGGTCGGCGCCGAACAGGTAGAATGGTTTGCCCATCTCGACCGGGCCGATAAGGTGCCGGTCCAAATTGAACAGTCCCCAGAGCCGATAGGGTTCGCCTTTCACGAAGAAGCCGACAGGAATGACGATGGCCGGATCGGTCTGGTAATTGCGGCTAAGGGCGATCGGGTCGATCTTGACCGAATAGCCGTTGACGTAGAGCGGATGAAATTGACCCGCTGCGTCGTAGCCGGCGAACCTGATTTTTTGGGGCGGCGCATAGGTGTAGCGGGAATCGTAGGTCTGCGATGAAACCGGGGCAAGAACCTCGGCAAACAGGGCGACCAGGTAGATCAGGAGAATGACGACGCCTGCCGCGAGAGCCAGCCGGTGGCGACAGAAGCGCCACCAGATGAGCTTCCACTGGCCGGCGACGGCGTCGGAATTCCGGATCACTTCAGGCGATAGCGCGATGGCTTGATCGGTCATTGGGTTGTTGTCCTTCAGCCGTTGCGAATGCGTGGATCGAGCCAGGCGAGCAGCAGGTCGGAAATCAGCGTGCCGATGAGCGTCAGCATGCTCATCAGCAGGATGAAGGTGCCGGCCAGATACATGTCCTGGGCAAACAGCGCGTTGAGCAGAAGCGGCCCGGTTATCGGCAGGCTGAGGACGATGGAGACCACCACCGAGCCGGAGACGAGGTGAGGCAGCACCCAGCCGACGGTGGAGACGAACGGGTTGAGCGCCACGCGCACCGGGTACTTCAGCAGCAGGTGGATTTCGCTCAAGCCGCGGGCGCGGGCCATGTCGACATAGGGCTTGTTGAGTTCGTCGAGCAGGTTGGCGCGCATGATGCGGATCAGCGCCGCCGTGGCGCCGGTGCCGAGCACCACGACCGGTATCCACATATGCGAGATGAGATCGCCGAGCTTCGCCCAGCTCCAGGCGGCATTGATATAGGTGGGGGAAAATAGCCCGCCGACGCTTTGGCCGAAATACTGCGACGAGACATACATCAGCACGAGGGCCAGCAGGAAGTTCGGAATGGCGAGGCCGAGAAAGCCGAAGAAGGTGGCGAAGTAATCGCCCACCGAATATTGCCGCACCGCCGAATAGATGCCGATCGGAAAGGCCACCGCCCAGACGAAGAGCAGCGTGGTAACCGAGACCACCATCGTGAGGCCCATGCGAGCCCAGATAAGCTCGCTGACCGGCTTGTTCCAATCGAGGGACTGGCCGAAATCGCCGCGCAGCAGGATGCCGCTGATCCATTTCCAGTATTGGACCGCCCAGGGTTGATCGAGGCCATAACGTTCGCGCAGGCCGGCGATGACGCCGGGATCGATCGTTTCGTTCTGGGAGGCAAGACGCGCCGTCATCGCAGTCAGGAAATCGCCGGGCGGCAGTTGAATGATGATGAAGGTCACGACCGAGATCGCGAACATCATCGGGATCATGTAAAGCAGACGTCTGATGATGAAGCCGGCCATGTTCAAGCTCCCTCAATCGGCGATCGCCGATCGGTTTGAATGATTGGGACTGGTCTGGTGTTGGTGGGATGGCGCCCGCAGACGCCATCTCTGCCGGTCGTGTGCCGTTACTTCTGGTAGTAGAAGGTCTCCGGCTTGGCCGGTCCCGGCGTCATGTAGAACGATGTGCTCGGAATGATCTTGGGCACGTTGCGCATATTGGTCTTGACGATGCCGACGCGGTCCGGCTCCAGGTTCGTGCCGATGACGTAGAATTCGTCACGGGTAATCGCCAGCAGTTCCTTCATCGCGGCCAGCTGCTTTTCGAGCGTTGGGGCTTCCTGCACCTGCCGGTAGAGATCCATCTGCTTCTTGGCAGCCGGGCTCGGCTCCTCCGCGTTCGGATCCTTGGGGTTCTGGTAGTAGAGACCCCAGGCCGTCGCGAAGCTCGACTCGTATTCGTGCGGGAAATACCATTTGGGATCGAGCAGGCCGAGGAAGTCATAACCGCCGCCGCCAACCCATCCAAGGCCGTCATTCTCATTGTTCTGCAGGCGGGAGAAGATGAGCGAACGTTCGGCCGGGCGGGGCTGCATGTCGATACCGACGGCCCGCCAGTAGCGCTGGATCATCTCGAGGGCGTCGATCTGGATCGGGCTTCCGGTCAAGGCGTCGATCGCAAAAGTGATCCGCTTGCCGTCCTGGCCGAGGCGATAGCCTTCGGCGTCATGTTTGGTCAGGCCCGCCTTATCGAGATATTGATTGGCGAGATCGACATTATATTCCAGATACTGCGTTGCCATCTTCTCGTCGTAGAGCGCAGTGCCTTCACGTGGTGCTGCCTGATAAGGTTTGGCCTGTCCGGCGTAGATGAGCTGGTTGAGCTCTTCGCGATTGATGGCGTAGCTGAGGCCGATGCGGAAATCCTTGTTGGAAAAGACCGCGCGCAAGGCCGGGTTCTTGTGGGTCTGGTTGAGAGTGATCAGCAGCGCGTTCGACCAAGCCGGCCGGGCGACAAACAGCCCGTAACCGGCCTTCTCCTGGTTCTGCACGATGACAGGACGGGCATCCGTCGTCTCGATGAAGCGGTTCTGCATGTCGATTTCACCGCTGATCGCCTTCAGGATGATTGCCTGGGTATCCTGCATCACATCGATGGTGATGCGATCGAAGTAGGGCAGCTGGTTTCCTGCGGTATCCACCTTGGCGTAATATGGATTGCGTTCGGCGACGACCTGGGTGGTGCCGTTATAGGGCGCGGTCAGCACCCAGGCATCGAGTGTCGGGCGGCCGAGATCGCGCCAACGACCGGGAAAGCCGATCTTGTTGTTGAAGAGCTGGACCCAGTCGGTTGCGCCAGCCGCCTTCACCAGGGCGTCGATGCCATCGGGATTGAAATCCTTGTGGAACTGCTTGAGGTAATGCGCCGGTGCGGCGGCCAGAATATCGGAGCCGCGCACGGTCGCCATATTCATCAGGAACAGGCCGTTCGGCGCGGCAAATTTGAAGACGACCTTGTCGTCGGCGAGCTTTTCGACCTTTACGGTCTGCCCGCCCGCGGTCAGCCAGTCGGGCGCCGCAGGCGTGATCTTGGTATTGCGCAGCACGTTCTCGTTCCACCATACCAGATCGTCGGCGGTAAAGGGTTCGCCGTCTGACCAGCGCGTGCCTTCGCGCAAGGTGAAGGTATATTCGGTGGCATTGTCATTGACCTCGACGCTCTTGGCGATATCGGGGATCACCTCGGTCCATTCCGGATTCCAGCGGACCAGTCGCGTATAGCCGATCGAACGCTCGATCTCGCTGTCGCCACCGCCGAAGGTGGCCGTGCGCCAGGTGCCGCCGTAGGTACCGACCGAGTCAAGCGGCGTGAGCACCAGCGGCTCCTTGGGCAACCGCTTTTCGACCGGCGGCAGCTTGCCGGCATCGACCAGCGCCTTCAGGTCCGGCGACTCCTCAAAGCCGAATGCGGCGCCGGCCCAGCCGGTACTGACGAGGATCGCCGCGGCAACGGTCGAAACAACCTGCCGCCGTAGAATTCTGAGGTGTTGCATTCTTTCCTCCCAATATTCTGCTTAGGTTATCGTTAACGTATTCTCCTCTTTTTAGAACGTTATCGTTATCGTTAAATCTTGTCAAAAGGATTCTTTTCACCTTATTACAAGCCGAACAAGCCTTGGCTTTACGGGAAATTGTGCTAGTTATCGTTATCGTAAATTTCTGCAACTTCTAAAGAGACAATCCTGTTGAGCCGCCCTAAAGAGCCAGAATCCAAAATAACCATTGCCGATGTCGCCCGCGCCGCAGGCGTGTCGCCGATGACGGTGTCGCGCGTGCTCAATGACCAGGGCGGCGCCAGCGCGGAGACCACCCAACGCATTCTTCTGGCGGCGAACGAACTCAACTACCGGCCCAATCCCTTCGCACGCGGATTGCGATCCGATCGGTCGAAGACCATCGGCCTTCTCGTTCCCGACATCACCAACCCGTTCTTTCCCGAAGTCATCCGGGGTGCCGAGGACGCAGCAAGTGCCGCCGGCTACAATCTGCTGCTCTCCAATGTCGTCGAAAACAGCAAGCGGGAGGAAGAACTCATCGAGACGCTGCTGCTGCATCGGGTCGACGGGATCATCGTTTGCAGCGCGCGACTGCCCGATGCCGCGCTTCATAAGGCGCTTGCGCCTCACCGAGCCGTGGTGCTCATCAACCGCGAGGCGCCCAACGCAGTCGCCGGAACCATCGTTACGGATTACGAGACCGGAGCGTCCCATGCCATCGACCACCTGGTCGAGCGCGGGCGCCGCAGGATCGCGATCATCGCGGGGCCGCGAAGTTCGTTTGGCGGCAAGAGCCGTCTCGTCGGCTTTCGCAAGACGCTCGCGGCCCACGGGCTGAAGGCACAGGGCATCGTCTATTGCGATCCCACCGCGGCCGGCGGACAGGCGGCCGCTGCGCAATTACTGGCGGAAGCGCCCGAGATCGATGCCCTTGTCTGCTACAACGACCTCAATGCGATCGGCGCCATGAAGGCCTGCCGAGCCGCCGGGATTTCGATCCCCGGGCAAATCGCCCTGATCGGTTTCGACGACATTCCGACTGCCGAGTTGCTGTCTCCGGCGCTGACCACCCTGCGAGTGCAAAAGCGGGAGATGGGAGAGGAAGCCGTGCGTTTGCTGCTCAGCCGCATCGCAACGAAAAACCGCCAGCACGGCATCGTCATTGTCCCCGAACTCATCGTCCGCGAAACGACCTGAACGCCACCAGAGCATGATGCCGAAAAGTGTGAGCGGTTTCGGACGACATCATGCTCCAACTCTTAAAGTTTGGAACAGGAGGAGCATTCCATGGATGCCGACAATCTGCAGTCACTGGCCTTGCCCGAGGACAAGAAGGCCTGGTTCGTTCACAACCGCTTCGGCATGTTCGTGCATTGGGGGCTCTATGCCCTGCCTGCGCGCCATGAATGGGTCAAGAGCCGCGAAGAACTAACCGACGCCGACTACCAGAAATATTTCGATCATTTCGATCCCGATCTCTACGATCCCAGAGAATGGGCAAGACGCGCGAAAGCCGCCGGCATGAAATATGTGGTGCTGACGACCAAGCACCATGAAGGCTTCTGCCTCTGGGATACCAAGGCCACCAATTTCAAGGTGACCAACACGCCTTACGGGCGGGATCTGCTGGGGCCGTTCGTCGACGCCTTCCGCGCGGAGGGCCTGAGGATCGGTTTCTACTATTCGCTGATCGACTGGCATCATCCCGATTTTACGGTCGATCCGCGCCACCCGCAGCGCAATCATCCCGATGCGCTAAAGATCAACGAAGGCAGGGACATGCAGCGCTATGCCGCCTTCATGCGCGAGCAGGTACGCGAACTGCTGACCGGGTTCGGGCGGATCGACATCCTGTGGTTCGACTTCAGCTATCCGCAATGGAAGCTTAACGAACTGGTCGGAAAGGGCCACCGGGATTGGGAAAGCGAGAAACTCGTCCGTCTCGTACGCGAGCTTGCGCCCGATATCATCATCAACAACCGGCTCGACCTTGCCGGCCTGCAGCCCGACATCGTCACGCCGGAGCAATATATGCCGCGCGCCCGGCCGCTCCGCGACGGCAAGCGCGTCGTCTGGGAAGCTTGCCACACGCTCAGCGGTTCCTGGGGTTATCACCGTGACGAGGACACCTGGAAAAGCGGGGAACAATTGGTGCAGATGCTGGTTGGCACCGTTGCCATGGGCGGCAATCTCCTGATGAATGTCGGGCCGACGGCACGCGGCACGCTCGACCACCGCGCGACCGCAGCCCTTGCCGCTTATGAGGAGTGGATGGCGCTGCACGAGCGCAGCATCGTCGGCTGCACCCAGTCCGATTTCGCCGCGCCGCTCGATTGCCGGCTGACCCAGAATGGCGATCGCCTCTACATCCACCTCTTCAACTGGCCCTATCGCCATCTGCATTTCGATGCGCTGGCGGGCAAGATCGAATATGCGCAGTTCCTGCATGACGGCAGCGAAGTCACCTGGCTGCAGCCATCCGGCAATACCTTATGGACGAATACCCAATTCCCCGTCGCCGACGATCAATTGACATTCGTCCTGCCGGTGCGCCGACCGAAGGTCGTGGTCCCCGTCATCGAGGTCAAACTCAAGCCGGGAAGCGCCACCGCCATTCAGGATTGAAGGGATCATCACGCGTGACAGCTTTCCTGGGCCGGGAACCACCCGACCCAGGAAAACAGGTTTCCGACACATCAAGCTCTGCGGCGCTTCTCTGCAGCTCGGCATTCCGCAGTCGAAAGTGCGGGCGCAAACGCGGCTACCCGGGCGACGGCTCACGCCGACAAGGGATCGAAACTTTGGTCGACGGTACCCAAGCCTTCGTGGAGCGTGAGCGCTGTGTCGCTGCACTAAACGCCAGACAGCTTTCATGCTAGATTGGCGTCCCGGAAATCCACCACGTCGAGCGAAACAGCCATGGCCGCAGCAAACAAATCGTCCCAAGCCGGAGCGCCACAGAAACGTCGCCACAAATTCCATCCCAAGCGAGACCCGAAGCCACAGGTACTCGCCCAGGCCAATCGCACAGTTTTACGGATGCTTTCCGTGGTGGTGGTTGCTTTTCTCGTCGTCATCGCCGTCCAGGCGCTGTGGTAGAGCGAATGACGCTGGCCCGGAGCGGCCATGGTCAACGGAAATTTCCTGGTCTCCGAGCCTCCCGATATCTCCGTAAGGTAGGCGCCTGCGACGACATGGCGTCGAGTTTGGTTCGCACGGGCTGCTGAGAGGGAGTAGGCAGCGATGTATTACGAGTGGAGCGAGGCGAAGGCACGCAGGCAGTACCTGATCAAGTTCGCGTCAGTATGGTTGGCTGCTATTGCGCTGGGATTTCTCCCGGTTTGGTGGTTGGTGCAGGAGACCACGTTCTAAGCCGCTAGCGATATAAAGGTGGCGCTATATCCTGAATGGCACGTTCAGCGACCAGACCCGCCCGTCCCGCGGTGCTATCGGACGGGCTGGCAACAGGCTTCCATTGCGAGCCACTATGGTCACTCACCATACGTGCAAGCTGCTAGCTATGCTCCCGGTCAGGGCTGCAGGGACTCGGCCCGACGCCTGATCCTGATCTCGATGCGGCGACGTTCCTTGACGTCTCCCGCCTGCCCGCTGGTGAGCGCATCACCCGGAATAACCAGCTGGGCAGCTGACATCGGCAACACGGTCACGTCCTTCAGCTTCGGATTTTCCTTCAGAATATTCGCAACCGCGATTGCCCGCGCGAGTCCAAGCCCGGCATTATCGGCAGGCTGGAGGGCATCGACAGGTAACTGGCCGTCGATGACGCCGATCGACGCATCGTCGAGATTGGATGTGCTTCTGGCAACGCGCTGCTCGTCCGTGTGCCCGATCACCTCGACCACGTCGACCTGGTAACGCTCGAGGTTGTCGGCAATCTGGTCCGCGATCGAGGTCTCAAGCTTATCCTCGAATTCCCGCGTCAACGCGGCGCTGCCTGACGTGAAGTAATATCCGCCGGCTTCGGAGAGGCTAATGATAGGCGGCCATTCATGGGGTTTGATGTCCCCGTGCAGCAGTTGCTCGAGCTGGTCTGGAGCTTTGTCGAGTGGGATGTTGTTCGCTGCCAGTACCTTTGCGACCGCCGCCAGCTTGGCCAGATCAGCGGGGCTGGCGTCGTTCATTTTCAACCTGTCGATGATCTGCCGCGCAGAGACCAGCTCGCGCCATTCGCTCTCGAATTTCGCGCGATCGGTCGCCGACATGTTCGAGCCGAGTTTGGACTGCGCCTCGACAAGCAGGGCGGATAGTTCCTTATTCTGCTGTTCCAGTTGCGCGAGCCGCTGCTCGGCGTCCATCCGTTGTTTCCGCTCGGCCGTGATCATGGCGGCGGCAACCAGCAGCAGGCAGAACACCAGCAGAAGCATGGATTCCGCCATCGTCAGCCCGAGGATGAGGCCGCGGTTATAGCCCTTGTGCTCCAGCTTTGGGCTTCCGCTTGCCTGGGTCACCATCTGAACAACCGCCGTTTCGGCTCGTCT
>NZ_AJWE01000022.1:0-104770 GCF_000281145.1 Rhizobium sp. CF142
AGGCTCGGGAATCGCCTTGTCGAGTGTGGCGGCAATCGTTTCCGCGATCGAGGTGGAGAAGAAATCATAGATCTCGATCATCGCCCGGTTGTTGGAGGCGGCGATGACGGCCTTGTGGAAGGCAAGGTCGCGTTCGATGAAGCCTGCCGGATCGCCGCCTTCATAATTGCCACGTTCGGCAAGCAATGCGCGAAGCCCGGCGATGATGTCGGGTGTCTTGCGGATGGCGACGAGCCGCGCGCCTTCGACATCGAGCGCGCAGCGCGCCTCGAACTGGTCGCGCAGGCTGGCGCGCCGCGCCATGGTGAGCGGTCGGCTGCTATCGGTTGTCGAAAGCACATAGGTGCCGGAGCCCTGCCGCGTTTCCAGAAGGCCCTGCGAGACGAGAACGCGCACTGCCTCGCGCACAGTGCCTCGACTGACCGACAGCATAGCCGAAAGCGATGCCTCATTCGGCAGTTTCTCGCCGACAGCCCAGCGCTTGGCGAGTATCTCGCTGCGGATCGCTTCGGTGGCCGTGTCGGCAAGATTGGTCTTATTGAGGGGTTGCATGAGCATTATTCATAAAGTCATCGGATGACTTTATGAATAATGCCATTCCGCTCGAGCGTCAACGGGGCAAAGAAAGCAATAAAAAAGGGCCGCTTTCGCGACCCTTTCCATGAGGTTTGGCCTGTAACTGGCCCGGACCGTCTTGTGCGATCCTAGGAAGGTGGGGTTTTAGAGCGAGGGCTGCCTCGCTTTCATCACCACTTCCATGCCCATTACGAGGTCCGAAAACTCATTAGACATTGGATCACCTTCCTTTCGTTACGTTGATAATGATCTAAAGTTAGGCCGATTCCCTGTAGATGCAAGAAAAAATCGCACGCCTTAAATTTAGCCGGTGTCCGGTTATGTCTTTCAATTATCGGACTTTCCGCCATTGCGATCACGCAATCCATATTGCTTTTGCTGAAAGTGATCCTGGGCGGCGTCAAGAATTCGTCATCTTCGCCTTGCAAATCGGGTAGCTGTTAAGCCGTTATTAGCCATAGCGTCAGACAATCCAAGACGTTTTCAGCATTCCTGCCGCAGCAGGCGGCGGGCCGGAGCAAGAGCATGTGTCGCTGGGCAGCCTATCGCGGAGACCCCCTCTATCTGGAGGAGCTGGTATCTTCGCCCGCCCATTCCTTGATCGAGCAATCCCATTGTGCCACCCGCGCCAAGACGGCGACGAATGGCGATGGTTTCGGCATTGCCTGGTATGGTGACCGGCCTGAGCCGGGCCGCTACCGCGATATCCTGCCGGCATGGTCCGACTGTAATCTGAAGAGCCTGGCGCGGCAGATCCGTTCGCCGCTGTTCCTAGCCCATGTTAGGGCAGCGACCGGCGGCGGCACACGGCGCGACAACTGCCATCCCTTCACGTATGAAACCTGGTCCTTCATGCATAACGGCCAGATCTCCGGCTTCGAGCGTCTGCGTCGGCCGATGGAGACCATGCTGGATGACGAACTCTTCAATGCCCGCAGTGGCACGACGGATTCCGAGCTTCTGTTCCTCCTCGCTCTGCAGTTCGGCCTTCGGGATGCGCCGATCGCCGCTGTGGCCCAGACCATCGCCTTCGTCGAAGGCCTGGCGGAAAATATTCTGGGCTCCGTAGTGCTGCGCTTCACCGCGGCCTTCTCGGACGGCAAGTCTCTTTACGCGGTCCGCTATGCCACCGACCATAAGGCGCCGACGCTCTATGCCTCGCCGCTTGCCAAGGGCTACTGCCTCGTCTCCGAGCCGTTGAATGATGATGGTGATGCCTGGCAGGAAATACCCGATGGGAGTGCTGTGATCGTCAGCGCCGATGGTCTTGGGATCACATCTTTCCAGCCTGAAAAACGTACGTCCGCAAGGCCAGAGCCCGTCTCTATTCCTGCTTAAGTCGTTCGGCGATGAGCGCCGCCAGCCGATCCGCTACCTCGTCCTTGGTAAGATCGGGCCACTGCTCGATGCCGTCGCGGCGGATGAGTTTTACGCTGTTGCGCGTGCCCCCCATAATGCCGGTTGAAGGCGATACGTCATTGGCGACGATCACGTCAGCACCCTTGCGCTCCAGCTTCAGCTTGGCATTGGCCTCGACATCCTGTGTCTCTGCTGCAAAGCCAATTACCAGTTTAGGACGCGTTGTGTGATGGCCGACGGTCTTGAGAATATCCGGGTTCTCCGTCAGCGCCAGCGTGGGAATAGATTCGCCTGGATGCTTCTTGAGCTTCTGGTCGGCGGCCGAAGCCACCCGCCAGTCGGCGACCGCAGCCACCATGACGGCGACATCGGCGGGAAGGGCAGCGAGTACGGCGTCGCGCATCTCTTCGGCTCGCTCGACATGCACCATCCTGACGCCGGCAGGATCAGGAATGGTTACCGGGCCGGACACCAGCGTCACATCCGCGCCGAGCCGCGCCAGCGCTGCGGCAATGGCATGGCCCTGCCGGCCGGAGGAGCGGTTGGCAATGTAGCGCACCGGATCGATCGGCTCATGCGTCGGACCTGAAGTGACGATCGCCTTTTTGCCGGCAAGCGGTTTCGGACCATCATCGAGCAGCGCGTCGGCGGCCGCGGCGATTTCCAGCGGTTCAGCCATACGGCCCGTACCGGTCTCCCGGCTTTCCGCCATCTCGCCGGCGACAGGACCGACGAAGCGGATACCGTCGCGCCGCAATGTCTCGATATTGCGTTTCGTCGCCGGATGCGCCCACATTTTCGGGTTCATGGCGGGGGCGGCAAGCACCGGCCGGTCGGTGGCGAGCAGCACGGTGGAAGCGAGGTCATCGGCAAGCCCATGCGCCATCTTCGCCATAAGATCGGCGGTTGCAGGTGCGATCAGCACCAGATCGCAGTCGCGCGCCAGCCGGATATGGCCCACATCCTGCTCGTCCTGCCGCGAAAAGAGATCGGTAAAGACATGGTCGGCCGCGAGCGCGCCGACGGCAAGCGAGGTCACGAATTCCTGCGAACCCTTCGTCATGATCGGCCGCACGGAAGCGCCGCGTTCCCGCAGGCGTCGGATAAGATCGAGGCTCTTGTAGGCGGCGATGCCGCCCGAGATGATGAGGAGGATGCGTTTGCCGCTGAGAGCCATGGTTTTTTCCGCCGCTTCTTTGACTGGGCAAAACCCTAAGCCTTTGGCAGAAAACATGCAATCGCGGCACTCAGGCTTGTTTGACCCGCTTCGGCGTGAAGATCGCAATCGCCATGCCGACGCCGATCAGCTGGAGGATGGCGCCACCGGCTTCGGGCACGGTCGGCATGCGCTGTTCGAACAGAAAGCCGTAGAAAAGGCCAAAGACGGTTTCTGCGACGATCAACTGGGCGGCAAGCGCAAGCGGCAGAAGGCGCGAGGCAATCATCCAGCACAGCGTGGCAAGCCACGAGCCGGCAATGCCCATGATTGTCGCCCAAAGCACGAAGTGAAAGGTCTGCGTGCCGGTGAAGCTGACAGTCTCCCCGAGCGAGGTGAAGGGCAGGAGAACGAGTGCGCCGATGCCGGCGCCGATCCCCTGCAGGGCAGTCCAGTGTATGGCGCTTGGCGCATCCTGCGACTGCATGACCGCAGCGCTCATCATGCCATAGGCGACCCAGAGCGCCAGTCCGATCAGCGCAGCGACGATGCCGAGCAGGATTTCCGGTTGATCGCTGGCGGATGTCGTGGCGAAGATCGAGACATTCACCCAGCCGATGCCGGCAGCTATCAGGATCAGCGGTAGTGCCAGTGTTCTCCAGTCGATGGACCGGTCCCTGAGATTGGCGATGATGGCAAGCAGTACAGGCATCGTGCCGATGACGAGCGGTGGGATGGCGGTGCCTGCGTAACGCACGGCATAGGAAATACTCATGAAATAACCGACATAACCGATGCTGCCGAGCGCAATGCCGGTCAGAACAAGCGACCGCCGCAAACCCACCGGACGAAAGCGCGGATTGATCATCAGGATAAGACTGACGACGGCAAAAAGCCCGTAGCGTGCCACGGTCAGGTCGATCGCCGTATAGGGCGCGACGACACGCGGGGCGACAAAGCTTAGCCCCCATAGCGCACAGGTGGCCAGACCGCAGAGGATGCCGATCAGCATGTGAAACTCCGAAGAGATGGGACTGGGCTCCGGCAGGAAAGGGATGTGGAGCGGTCGCGAAGAAATATCGCCTAGCCGATATGCCCTATCACGGGTGGAAACAAGAGTCTGCCTGCGACATCGCGGAGACAGGCTTGGCAAAACGAGTCCAAATTGCTGCTTTTATGTCATCAATCATATGACGCAAGCGCACTTCAGTCAAAGATAGTGCGGCAGCATAGTGGGCCAACCCAAATAAAGGAGTTGCCCCATGTTTGCTGTAACCGGAATGACAGGCCAGGTCGGCGCCGCCGTTGCCGATCACTTGCTGAAGGATGGCGCCACGGTCCGCGCCGTCGTAAGAAATCCCGAAAAGGCCGCCGGCTGGAAAGAGCGGGGCTGCGAGATCGCTGTCGCCGACATGAACGACGCTGTATCGTTGACATCAGCGTTCAGAGGCGCGGAAGGTGTTTTTCTCGTCATCCCGCCGCTTTTTGATCCCGCTCCGGGCTTCCCGGAGGTGAAAGGCATGCTGGCAACACTGAAGACCGCACTTGAGGCTGCAAGGCCCGGGAAGCTCGTCTGCCTGTCGACGGTCGGCGCACAGGCCACGCAGCCGAACCTGTTGAGCCAGCTCGGCATCGTCGAGAAGGAGCTTTCGACACTCTCCATCCCGGTCGCTTTCCTGCGCGCCGCCTGGTTCATGGAAAACGCCGCCTGGGATGTAGCGCCCGCACGCGAAACCGGCGTCATCCCGAGCTTCCTTCAGCCGCTAGACCGTGCCGTGCCGATGATTGCCGTGGATGATATCGGCGGGCTCGGTGCGAAGATGCTGCGCGAGAACTGGCAGGATGCGCGCGTGGCGGAATTGGAAGCGCAGGAGCGCGTCAGCCCGGCCATGATTGCCGCCGCCTTCGCCAAGGCGCTCGGCAAGCCGGTGACGGCGGAAGTCGTGCCGCAGGAAAGCTGGGAAGAGCTGTTCCGTGCCCAAGGCATGAAGAACCCCGAGCCTCGCATGCGCATGCTCGACGGCTTCAACGAAGGCTGGATCGATTTCGAGGGCGGTCGTGAGAAATCGCTGAAGGGGGCGAGCCGCATCGAAACGGTGATCCGCCGCCTCGTCGCCGGCGCGTAAGCGAAAAGGCCGCGGTCAAAAGAAACCGCGGCCATTGCTTGAGACCCTGATATCAAGGGGGCTTAGAGGTTGCTCATGCCGCCGTCGATGATCAGTTCGCTGCCGACGATATAGACAGCCTCATCCGAGGCGAAGAAGACGATGGTCTTGGCGACTTCGCTAGCATCGCCGAAGCGGCCGACCGGGATCTGCGACTGGATCTGGGAAGCCATCGCCTTGGAATCGGCTTCCGACATGCCGAGTTTGCCATAGAGCGGCGTGGCGATCGGGCCGGGGCTGACGGCGTTGACACGGATGCCGCGACCGATCAGCTCGCCGGACAACGTCTTGGCAAGCGTCAGCAGCGCACCCTTCGTCAGCGAGTAGACGCTCGAATTCGGCATGCCGATATGCGCATTGATCGAAGTATTGAGCACGATCGAAGCCTTCCTCGAGAAGATCGGCAGCAAGGCCTGGATCAGGAAGTAGGGGCCTTTGACATTGATTGCGAAAGACTTGTCGAAAGCGGCTTCGCTCCAGCCCTCGACAGGGCCGAATTCGGCAATGCCGGCATTGACGAAGAGGATGTCGAGCGTGCCGAAGGCGTTCTTCACCGTTTCGGCGACGGCGGCCTGACCGGCGACATTGCCGGCATCGGCCTGGATGACGAGAACCTTGTCGCCGAGTTCGGCGCGAGCGGCTTCCACGCTCTTTGCACTGCTGCCGGTAATGGCCACACGTGCGCCTTCGGCGATGAACTGGCGGGCGGTTTCAAGGCCGATGCCGCTGGTGCCGCCGGTAATCAGGGCTGTCTTGTTTGCGAGGCGAGTCATTGTCGTATTCCTTCGGGGTTCTTTTGGCGTTTGACGCTTTTGATGCTGAGAGAATGCAGGAGGAAGCCGGCGCGATAGTCTGTTCGTTTCAGGAAGCATCATCAACCTGTAACGGACAATAGCGCCGTAGCCATCAGGTGCGGGTGATCGAGGCGCCGCCGTCGACCAATGTCGCCGTGCCGGTGACGAAGCTTGCATCGTCGGAGGCGAGGTAGAGCACGGAGCGAGCCAGCTCTTCCGGTGCTGCAACACGCTTCAGCGCATGAAGGTTGGTGATGAAGGCCTGCTTGTCCGATGTATCGTTCATTTCGCGGTACATGTCCGTATCGACTGCACCCGGCAGGATGGCGTTGACGCGAACATTCTGCGGACCGTATTCGGCAGCCAGCGCCTGCGTCAGGCCGATGAGGCCGGACTTGCTGGCAGCATAGGCGGCAACACCGGGGAAGGCGAAGCTATAGCCGACAAAAGTCGAGGTGAAGACGACCGAGCCGCCGCCATGCTTGATCATTTCGGCAATCTGGTGCTTGGCGGCAAGGAAGGAAGCCGTCAGGTTGATCGTCAGGGTATCGCTGAAGCCCGCTTCGGAGACTTCCGTACTCGGGCCGGCTTCGCCAAGCGTACCGGCATTGTTGAAGGCGATGTCGAGCTTGCCGTAGTTTTCAACGGCAGCTGCGACCAGCGCCTTGTGATAGGCTTCCGAGCGGACGTCACCGGCAACGGCAACGGCAGCACCACCAGCAGCCTTGATCTCGTTGACGAGGCTGTCGAGTTCGGCCTGGCGGCGGGCACCAACGACGACCTTGGCGCCTTCGGCAGCAAAAAGCTTGGCGGTCACACGGCCGATGCCCGAGCTCGCGCCGGTGACGATTGCGACTTTGTTGATCAGACGATTCATTGTTCCATCTCCTGAATGTGGGTTGGACCGGCAGAGGCCGTCCGGTTTCGATGACTGGAAGATGGCATTCTTCTTTCGTTCGGATTAGTCTCCTGATCGCAGAGTTCGAATTCGGAAAAACCGAACGATGATGAAGATTGAGGGGATCGCGGCTTTTGTTGCCGTAGTGGAGGGGGGCTCGGTGAGCGAAGCCGCCCGGCGGCTGCGTCTGTCGAAGTCGGTCGTCAGCGAAAGACTGGCGGAACTGGAAAAGACATTGGGCGCCATGCTCGTCCACCGCACCACACGCAAGCTGACCTTGACGGAGGATGGAGCCGCCTTTTTGGAGCGCGCCGGGCGCATCGTCCGCGAGATGGAAGACGCCGCGGCCGATATGGCCGAGCGCCGCGGCACGCTTTCCGGCCCGCTGCGCATCGCCGCCCCGGTCACCTTTGGCCGCCTGCATCTAGGCCCGGCCCTCTATCCCTTCCTCAAGGCGCATCCGCAGATCGCCCTGACGCTGGATATGGATGACAGGCGCGTCGATCCGGCCTCGGATGGTTATGACGCGATCATCCGCCACGGCGCCATCGCCGATTCACGACTGGTCGCCTGGAAGCTTGCCCGCAGCCGCCGGCTGCTGGTCGCCTCGCCCGATTATATCGAACGTCACGGCAAGCCTGCCTCCTTGTCCGATCTCAACGGCCATCGCGGCATTTTCTACACCAATCGTGGTGTCGCCGACTGGCGCTTCCAGACGGGTGAGGGCACCGTCATCATCCGCGCGATGCTTGGCCTCGGCATCAACAATGGCGACATGCTGCATGACGCTGCGATCGAGGGTCTCGGCATCGCACTTCTGCCAGCCTTCATTGCCGGCCCCACTGTTCATGACGGTCGCCTGATAGAGATCGATGTCGGTGCCAGGCCGGAGCCGGAATTCATCTACATGGCCCATCCCGAGGGCCGAAACCCTTCCGCCAAGCTGCGCGCCATCGCCGATCATCTGAAAAAGACCTTTGGCGATCCGCCCTATTGGGATCCGGACTGCTAATTCAGAAGGCCCATGAGATTTTCGGTCACGGGTGAGCGCTGGCTGCGCAGCACCGCAAGTGCCAGCCGCGCCACGGCCGGCGGTCCTTCTATCGGCCGGTAGGCGACGCCGGCAAGTTTGATCTGGGAAATCGAGGCAGGTACGATCGAGACGCCAAGATCGGCCGCAACGAGGTTAACGACCGAGGAGATCTGCGGCGCCTCCTGAGCGACCTTCAGGTCGAAACCCGCCTCTCGGCAAGCGCGCACCACGTCGTCATAGAGACTGAGGCCGACGAGACGTGGGAAGAGGATGAAAGGCTCCTTCGCCAGCAAGGCGAGCGGCAGCGTCTTCCGTTTGGCCAGCGGGTGGCTGGCCGGTAGGGCGACGACCATAGGTTCGTCCGGCAGGCGTTTCAGCCTGATGCCATCGGGATCGTCGAGGCCAGGTCGCATAAAGGTCGCATCCAATTCTCCGCGTTCCAGCTTCTGCATCAGGCCGAGCGTATTCATCTCCGTCAGCGACAGCTGCACATCCGGCCATCGGGCCTGAAAGCGACGGATCGTGGTGCTGACGATGGGATTGAAGGCGGAGGAGGCGGTGAAGCCAAGCGACAGCCGGCCGGTCTCGCCGCGATTGGCGCTCTGCGCTGCAAGTCGTGCCTTTTCAGCTGCCGCAAGCGACGCCTTCGCCTCCGGCAGAAAGGCCGTGCCGGCCGCCGTCAGCTCCGCCCCATGCGGCACGCGATGGAAGAGCATAGCGCCGATTTCGGTCTCGAGATCGCGGATCTGCTGGCTGAGCGGCGGTTGGCCGATACCGAGGCGCGCGGCCGCCCGCGTGAAATTACCCTCTTCGGCCACCGCCAGAAAATACCGCAGATGCCGCAACTCCATCGCTATCTCCAAAACCTATCAGGATTGCCAGTTTCATATATTGGACAAATGGAGGCGTGCTGACTAGATCGGAGGCAGGAAGGAACTGATAATGTCCGACTCTGCAATCCAAGACGTTGCCGGCCTGCAAACGACTGAAGGAAATCACCGAGAAAATTATCTCACGCGTGGCACCGGCGCTTATCGCCGCGCGAGCCTGGCGCTCTTCCTCTCGGGCTTCGCCACCTTCTCGCTGCTCTACTGCGTGCAGCCGCTATTGCCGATTTTTTCGCAGGAATTTGCCGTCAGCCCGGCCGAAAGTTCGCTGGCGCTGTCGCTCTCCACCGGGTTCCTGGCGATCGCCATCGTCTGCGCCGCCGCCGTCTCGGAAGGGCTTAGCCGGCGCAGCCTCATGTCGATCTCACTGGTCGGCGCTGCCCTACTGACAATCGCCACCGCCTTTGCGCCGAACTGGCATCTGATGCTGGTCATCCGCGCGCTGCAGGGCTTCGTGCTCGGCGGTGTTCCGGCCGTTGCCATGGCCTATCTCGCGGAGGAAATCGACCCGCGCGGCCTTGGCGCCACCATGGGCCTCTATGTCGGCGGCACGGCCTTCGGCGGCATGTCGGGACGCGTGCTGACGGGCATCTTCGCCGAATATCTCTCCTGGCGGCCGGCTCTGTTCCTGATCGGCGCCATCGGCCTTGCCGCCGCGATCGGCTTTATCGCGCTGCTGCCGCCTTCGCGCAATTTCGTCCGCCGCGCCGGCTTTGATCCCCAGTTCCACTTGAAGGCTTGGTTCGGGCATCTCAGCAATCCGGCTCTGCCCTTCATCTTCGCCATCGCCTTCTTCGCGATGGGATCCTTCGTGACGATCTACAACTACGCCGGCTTCCGTCTCGTCGCGCCGCCTTACGAACTGAACCAGACCGAACTCGGCCTGATCTTCACCGTGTACTTGTTCGGTATCGGCGCCTCCTCCGTCGGTGGCATTCTGGGCGATCGGCTTGGCCATTTTACCGTGCTCCTGGGCGGCATCGTCATCATTGCAGCAGGCTGCGCTTTGACGCTGTCGGCCTCCCTGCCGCTCATCATCCTCGGCATCATCTTGCTGACCAGCGGTTTCTTCATGAGCCATTCGGTAGCAAGTGGTCTGGTCGGTAAACTCGCCGCCGGCACCAAGGGTCACGCCTCGTCACTCTACATGCTCGCCTATTACGTCGGCTCCAGCGTCATGGGCTCGGCCGGCGGCTGGTTCTGGGCGATGGGGGGATGGGCGGCGGTGGTGATCTTCACGGTGACCATGATGGCATTCGCTCTCCTGTCAGCACTAGCCGCGCGCCGGCTCGCTCGGCGCCCGTCTTGACTTCCGGCCTGTGACGATTAATTTAACTCAAAGGTTAAATACGAGTCGGAGGACAATCGTGAAGAAAACCTATCATGGGAGCTGCCATTGCGGCGCCATCGCCTATGAAGCCGGGCTCGACCTTTCGGCCGGCACCTTCAAGTGCAATTGCTCGATCTGCCGCAAGAAGCGCAGCTGGCTGGCGATCGTGCAGCCGGCCGATTTCCGGCTGGTGTCAGGCCGCGATCATTTGCGGGAATATCTCTTCGGCTCCGGCTCTATCCATCACCTTTTCTGCGAGAATTGCGGCGTGGCTTCCTTTGCCCGCAACGACAACGAGACGATCGGCCTCTTCATCGCCGTCGCCGTCAGTTGCCTCGATGATGCCAGCGCCGAAGAGCTTGCCGCGGCCCCGATTACCTATTTTGATGGCATGCGTGATCGCTATGACGCCGCGCCGGCCGAGACGCGGCATCTCTGACGACGGCCTTCAGTCAAGCCGGATATAGGGCACGTCCTTCTTTGCCACTTCGTCCAGCGCCTCGTCATAACCGGCATCGGCATAACGCATGACGCCGAGCGCCGTATCGTTGGACAGCGCATGGTCGAGGCGCTCGTCGGCAGCTCCCGAGCCGTCGGCAACGACCGTGACGCCGCAGCTCGTCATGTAACCGGCATAACCGCCGCCGCCTGAATGGACGACGACGAGATCGGCCATCGAGGAGCAGAGCATCATCGCATCGATGAGCGGCCAGTCGGCGATGGCATCCGAACCATCCTTCATCCGCTCGGTCATGATGTTCGGATGCGCCATGGCGCCAGCATCGAGATGGTCCCGCGAGAAGGCGACTGGACCCTTGAGCTCGCCATTGGCGACCAGTTCGTTGACTCGCCGCGCCAGCGCCGTACGCTCGCCGTGGCCGAGCCAGGCGATACGTGCTGGCAGACCCTCGAAGGGAATATGCTCGCGCGCCAGCCGGATCCAGTTGGTGATGATCTTGTTGTCGGGAAACATCTCGAGCAGCAGATCGTCGATACGGGCGATATCGCTCTCCTCGCCCGAAAGTGCCATCCACCGGAACGGGCCGATGGCGCGGGCAAAGAGCGGTCGCAGATAGGCTTCCGTGAAGATCGGGATATCGAAGGCATTGGCGACGCCACCCTCGCGGGCCTGCGTACGGATGAGATTGCCGTTGTCGAAGACCTCAGAGCCGCGCTTCTGGAATTCCAGCATCGCGGTGACGTGCTCGACGATCGAGGCGCGGCTCGCAGCCATCAGTTGGCCCTGGCCGTCATCGCGTAGGCCCTTCACCTGATCGATGCTCATGCCCTTCGGCACATAGCCGTAGACGAGATCATGCGCCGAGGTCTGGTCGGTGACGACATCGGGCACGATGCCGCGCCGCGCAATTTCCGGATAGATCTCGGCCGCATTGCCGACGAGACCGACAGAGAGCGCGCGCTTTTCCTTGACCGCTGCATCGATCATCGCAAGTGCGCTGTCGAGATCGGGCGCGATCTCCTGCAGATAACCGATCTGCTGGCGCTTGCGGGCGCGTTCTGGATCGATATCGACGCAGAGGATGGCAGCTCCAGCCATGCGGCCGGCAAGCGGCTGCGCGCCACCCATGCCGCCGAGCCCGGCCGTCAGCACGAAACGGCCATGGAGATCACCGCCGAAACGGCGCTCGGCAATGCGCATGAATATCTCATAGGTGCCCTGGATGACGCCCTGGCTGCCGATATATTGCCAGGCGCCGGCCGTCAGCCCGCCCCAGCAGATCAGGCCCTTGCGCTGCAGCTCATAGAAGACCTCGGCCTTCGCCCACTGGCCGACGATGTTGCAGTTCGCCATGATGACGAGCGGCGCCTTGGCATGCGTCTTCACGAGGCCGATCGGCTTGCCGGACTGGATGAGCAGCGTTTGGTCCTCGTCCATTTCGATGAGCGCCCTGACGATGCCGCGATGCGCCGACCAGTTGCGCGCCGCCTTGCCGAGAGCGGCATAGACCACGAGATTATCGGGGTCCTCGCCGACCGAGAGCACGTTTTCCAGAAGCCGCAGCAGCGCTTCCTGCCGCCAGCCCTTGGCGCGCAGCTCCGGCCCGCCGGGAATCGGAAATTTCGGATGGCGTGGATTGGCCTTCGGCATCTTGGGCTCCTCGTCGTTTCGTCATCGGCGCCTTGAAGGCACCGGTTCACTCACTTGGCCGGCATCGGTTCCACATAGGCAAGCGCGGCGTCGATGAGCCGCCGCCGCATGGCATCGTCGCCATAGACATCGGCATTGGCGCGTACCCAGCCATGCATGATCCGTTCGCCCGACAGCATCTGGATCACGCCCGGCAAAGCCAGTGCCCAGCCGTCGTTACCCTTGCCGAGACGCAGCAACATGCCATCCTGGCGCGCGCAGCAGAGCAGGTTGCCGTTGAGCATGAAAGCCCAGCCGCCGAACATGGATTTTTCGCTCAGCCCCTGTCGGTCGCCGAGTTCCTCGCGCATCAGTTCTTCCAGGCCGGGATCGCGTGCCATGGCTCAGGCCCCCGTCTCCAGTGCATAGCGTGCGATCTCGATGCCCATCGCCTTTTCGACAGGCGGATAGACGGTCGGATCGAGCACGCTGGCCGAGAGCGGAATGATGTCCTTCGGCACATGCAGGATAAAGACATGCATGCCACCTTTGAGCTGCCCGACGGAGAGCGGCTCGCCCTCCTCGGAGAGGGTGGTAATGACGGCCGGGAAGGTTGCGACGCGCCTGCCGTCGACATCGTCGACAGCCATATATTCGTTCATCACATGCAGGGTCACGGCCTTGTCGCCGGCGCCGACCGTGATCGTGCCGATGTCGAAGGCTTCCTTCGTATAGACCACATCCTTCTTGGTGATTGTACCCTCGGCCAGGATATGGCCGCCCGTCGTCTTGCAGATCGCGTCGATGATCGCCGATCCACCCCTTTTTTCGGCTTCTATGATCGCCTCACCAAGCTTCAGCGCCATCGAGATGCCGCCGAGCGCGGCATTCTTGCGGACATAGGAGGCGCGCAGCGGATTGCGGCAGCTGGCAATGAAGCCGCCGGACTGATCGGCCGCCGCCCGCAGCACCGGCGAAATCTTCGCCGTCGCGCCTTTGACGACCAACTCGATATAGCGGTTTTCAGCCCGGTTGCCGCCAACGGCTGTCTGGATCATCTGTTCCGGCGAACCGGCCATGCCGATCGAGCCCATGTCGCCGGTTGGATGGGCGCGGATATCGCCCACCGCATCCACGACCTTGGTGCCGAGGATGGCAGAAGGCAGCCAGCCGTTCAGCGTCGAGGACTTGCCGTTCTGGCCGATAATGAGGCCGGAGAGCTTTTCGCCAAGCGCCTCCTGCAGAAGCTGCACGGCTTTCACATAGTCGATACCCTGCATTTCCCAGGGCGTGGTTGAGGCCGGCGCGCCTATGGCAGCGGCCGTCGCGATCCAGTCGTTGTCGCCGAGTTCCTCAATGGAGACGAGTTCAGGCTTGCCGACATTGACGGCGGCGTAACCCAGCATACGACCATGATCGGCCCAGCCACCGCCGCCGGCGGCATAGACGGAACCGCCCTTGACGGCAGCTTCCACGTCCTTCTCAACCAGTATGCGTCCCATTATCCTTCTCCGTCGTAAGTGTCCTGTCCATTTCGCGCACCGCCTCGAAAAGCACGGCGGCGCCGAGCGCTATGTCGTCATTTTCAGCCCATTCATCCGGGGAGTGGCTGCGGCCTTCCCGGCAAGGCACGAAGATCATCGCGGCCGGCGCCACGCGGGCGATCCAGGCCGTATCGTGGCCCGCACCCGAGGCCATGAAGCGGTGTTTGGCGCCGACAGTCTCGCAGGCCCGTTCCAAAGTCGAGAGCAGGCCCTTGTCGCTTGGTGTCGGGAAATTGTCGGAGATGCGGTTCGGGGGCGCGATCGTCACGCCAAAGGCCAGAGCGAGCTTTTCCGTATGGCCGTCCAGCCAGCGGCAAAAGGCTTCCATGTCGGCGCGGATTTCGGCCCGCCCATCGATCAGCAGCACGACACGCGACGGCACGACATTGGCGGCATTCGGCTCGATGCGGAATTCGCCGACGGTCGCTGCAAAATGGCCGGGCGTCTTGGCAAGCTCGCTTGCGGCATTGCGGATATCGAGCACGATTTGCGAAGCGGCAACCAGCGCATCGGCGCGAGAATCCATCGGTGTCGTGCCGGCATGATCGGCGCGACCCTCGACGGTGATCTCGATACGGGTAATGCCTGATATCGCCGTGACGATGCCGATATCCTTACGCTCATTTTCAAGGACGGGCCCCTGTTCGATGTGCAATTCCAGAAAGCCGGCAATGTCGGGCTTGTTCTCATGCGTGAGCACGCCCGGTGACCCGCCGACCTCGGCAATCGCTTCGGCAAGATCGCGGCCTTCGACCCTGCGAGAGAGCCATGCCTGCGGCAATTGCGCGGTCATGCCGCGGCTGCCGACGCAGGAAACCCCGAAAATGCTGACCTCCTCGGCCAGGAAATCGACGATCTCCAGATCATGGTCGAGATGGATCTCCTGTTCGCGCAGCGCCCGCGCAACTTCGAGTGCCGCAGCAACGCCGGCAATGCCATCGAAACGCCCGCCATCGGGCACCGTATCGGAATGCGAGCCGAGCATGATGATGCCCGAGCCCGGTTTTGCGCCTTCGCGCCGGCCGATGAGATTTCCTGATGCGTCGATGCGGGTATCGAGGCCGATCGCCCGCATGCGCGCCTCCAGATAGGCGCGGCCTTCAAGGAAAAGCGGTGAAAAAGCCCGCCGCGTCCAGGGATGCCCCGGCTCGGTGATGGTGGAAAGGGCTTCGATATCGGCTGAGATCCGGCCGGGATTGACGGGCAGGTTGCGGCTCATGCCAGCACCTGTCGTGGAAGCGGGCGCACGAAACGACCGGTGCCGGGTTCGGCCAGAACCTTCGAGCCCTCGGTGATCTTTTCGCCGCGCAGCCAGGCGGCGGAAACCGTCCACGGCAGGCGGATGCCGTTATAGGGGCTCCAGCCGACGACATTGTTGCCGCTGGACGAGGCGTCGTAGACCATCTCCTTCGGCTCGAGCACGACGATGTCGGCATCTTTGCCCGGCGTTAGCGCGCCCTTGATATGCTCAAGACGGAAGTGCTTCGCCGGATTTTCGGCCATAAGCTTCGCTGCCCAGGTCAGGGGAACGCCGCGTTCCAGCGCGCCCTTGACGAAAAGCGGCACCATGACTTCCAGACCCGGAACACCTGATGCATTTGCCAGCATATCCGCATTGGTCTTGCGGTTTTCCGACCAGCTCACGTGATCAGTCGAAACCAGCCAGACATTGCCTTCGGTGACCTTGCGCCAGAGCGCCTCGACTTCGGCGCGCGGCCGCACCGGCGGATTGATCTTCGCCTTGCCGCCGAGCCGCTTCACATCGTTTTCTTCATCGAGCGTGAGGTAGTGAATGCAGCATTCCACCGTCGCTTCGAAGCCGTCGCGGCGATAGGCCCGCGCGATGTCGTAACCGCGTCCGAGCGAGCAATGTACGACATGGGACGGGCAGCCGGTATTGGCGCCAGTCTCGAAGATCGTGTGCATGGCAAGCAGCTCGGTGATCGGCGGGCGCGACAGGCCGTGCGCCCGCCAGTCGGTAATGCCGCTCGCCTTCACCTGCTCCATATAGGTGCGGACCGCCTCGTCATCCTCGTTGTGCACGCCGGCCGTCAGCCCGGTCGGGGCGATGGCCGCAAAGCAGGCGTCGAGCAGGGCGGGCGGAATGCGCGGGAAACGTTTGGGATCGGTGCCGAAGGTCGAGAACTTGAAGGCGGCAACACCTGCCTCCACCATCTCGGCGATACGCGCAGCACCTTCCTCGGGATCGACGGTGCCGTAAAGCGCAAAATCGACCCGTGCCTGCGGACCGGCATGATCGACCTTCTTCTTCACGGCTGCTGCCGAGCAGACAAGATTGCCTTCGTCGTAGGGCATGTCGACGATGGTGGTGACACCACCGGCAGCGGCCGAACGCGTCGACCAGATGAAATCCTCCTGGTCCTTCTGGGAGAGCGAGTGGACCTGCGCGTCGATTGCGCCCGGTAGGATCAATGCCTTGCCGAGCAGGTACCGTTCTTTGGCCGCAGGCGGCACGCCGATACCGACTTCCGCGATCTTTCCGTCGTAAACGGCGACATAACCGCCTTCGACAATGCGCTCCGGCAACACCACTGTGCCCTGCAGAACGAGATCGAAATCCATGCCGCGTCTCCCTCGATAGGTCGAAATTCAGATGATGGCCGGTTCCCGCGTCAGCCGTTCCTCGATGCGCTCCAGCGAACCGAGTGCAAAGAAATCGTCGAAGGAGGCAATCGGCACCTGCTCGATCAGCTTGGAGAGGAATGCATCCGAGCCAAGTTCCTCTTCGATCGCCTCGACCTCGGACGAAAGCGGCCGGTCGACCGTATAGAAGGCCGCATGTTTGCGCACGACCTCATAGAGCATGCCGGCTACACCCTTCGGCGTATCGCCGATAATATCGATCGCTTGTGCCGAAAGCAGGGCTTCCAGCGCGGCAAGACGCTTCAGCGCCCGCATCTGCCGGTCGAAACGCTCGATGACGAGCGGCAGGAAGGCCGCCTCGTCCTCAAGGCCTGCCGCAACGACGAGCGACTGCGCCGAAACCGGGTTCGACATGGAGAGTACGCGCGAAAAGATTTCGCCTGCAAGCTTGATGATTGGTCCGAAGCCGGTCGCGATGCGGCCGGGTGGCACGAGATTGACCGGCAGGCCGCGCCGCTGGCCATTGCCGAGCAGGACACAGCGGTTGAAGGCGTTGCGCGCCGCATGCGCCATGCAGAGCGCCGCCGATTCCAGCAGGATGGTCACATCGAGCGGCAGTGAGCCGCCCGATGTCATCACGCGTCCCTCGACGACGACGGGATTGTCGTCGGAGCGGCCGGTGGCGGCGAGAATCTTATGGCCGGTCGAAAGCAGGTTCTCGATAACGGCACCAAAGACCTGGGCGATCATGCGTAGGCTGAGCGCATCCTGCACATGGGTTGCGACCGGCCATTCCCATTCGTCCGAGGCGTTGCACAGCCAGGCGCCGATCAGCGCCTCTCGCGCCGTGCCAACATGGCGCACTGCCCGCCAGGGATCGCGCGATGCGCCAAGCGCGCCTGAGGCCATCATGCCGGTTGCCAGCAGCACACGGATTGATGCGGCGGCATTGCGTGTCGTTTCGGCGGCGGCGGCAAAGCTGACGGCGTTGACGCTGAGCGAGGCGAGGCTGTCGCGCGGCGCCATTTTCACGGGCTCCATGCCCGCTGCCTGGAAGGCTTCGGCCGCCTGCATGCGGTTGCCGCGATAGATCGCCTCGCCGACGCCTGTCAGCACTGCGCCGATCTGGCCCATCAGGCCGATATCGGCGCAGCCGATCGAGCCGGTGCGGCGCACGACCGGAATGAGATCTGCCTTCAGCATGCGCATGTAGGCGTCGATGAGATCGGGCGTGCAGCCGACCTGGCCGGTCAGCGCCGTGTTGACGCGCATCGCCATGGCATTGCGCACGACATTGCAGGAAAAAGGTGTGCCGGTGCCGAAGTGATGGGCGCGCACGAGGCCGAGATTGAAAGCGTCGAGTTCGTCAGGCGACCACTCGACATCCTTCATGGCACCGACGCCCGTGGTCGCCCCATAGACTGGCATGCCGGATTCGATCGCATCCTCGACGATCGAACGCGCGATCTTCACGCGCTGCATACCGATTTCCGAGGCCGAAAGCGCAACCTTGCCGGAGCCGATCCTCATCATCTCGGCAAAGCTGAAGGGCTGGCCGCTCAGTTCGATTCCGGGGCGTTCATGCTTCATGTGCTCATCTCCATGGAGGCGAGACTAAGCGAGCCTCACATCCGGCGGGATATCCCAAATGCCGAACACATCATGCTTTTGTTACTTCCCGATCAGCTCAGTATCCAGGCAATATAGAGAAGCGTGAGCGCAATGATCCAGAGGGCCGCTTTGGCCGAGCGGTTGTGGCGGGCTTCCGCCTTGCCGATAGCCTCGGCCGTCTGCTCGTCGAAGCGCAATCCATGTTCGCTCATATGCAGAAGCTGATGGTGAAATTTCTCTGTCTGGGCGGCGATTTCGGGCGCGGCTTCGGCGAGCTTCACGGCCGCCTTCAGCCCATCCTTGAGATCGGTGACGATGCGCTTGGGGCCGAGATTGTTCTTGATCCAGTCGCCGACGACCGGCTCGGACGCCTTCCACATGTTGAAGCGCGGATTGAGCATGCGCGAGACGCCTTCGACGACGACCATCGTCTTCTGCAGCATGACGAGCTCGGGCCGCGTCTGCATGTCGAAAAGTTCGGTGACCTCGAAAAGCAGCGTCAGCAGCTTGCCCATCGAGATCGTCTCGGCCGGCTGGCCGTGGATCGGCTCGCCGATCGCCCGGATTGCCTGAGCAAAACTCTCGACATTGTGGTGACCGGGTACATAGCCCGCCTCAAAATGCACTTCCGCCACCCGGATATAGTCGCGGGTGATGAAGCCGTAGAGGATTTCGGCAAGGAAGCGGCGCTCCTTCTTCCCGAGACGCCCAACAATGCCCATGTCGACGGCAACGATCATGCCGCCGGAATCGACGAAGAGGTTGCCCGGATGCATGTCGGCATGGAAAAAACCGTCGCGCAGCGTATGGCGCAGGAATGACTGGATCAGCGTGTCCGCAAGCTCATTGAGATCATGGCCGGCAGCCCGCAGCCCTTCGACATCGGACATTTTGACGCCGTCGATCCACTCCATGGTGATGACGTCGCGGCCTGTGCGCTCCCAGTCCACCTTCGGCACGCGGAAGCCGGGATCCTTCTCGGTATTCTCGGCAATCTCGGAAAGGGCAGCCGCCTCAAGGCGCAGGTCCATCTCCACTTTGGTGGTCTGTTCCAGCGTTTTCGTCACCTCGACAGGCCGCAGGCGGCGGCTGGCCGGCATGAAGCGTTCCTGCATATGGGCGACGAGATACATCGCCTCGATATCATGGGCAAACCGTGCCCGGACACCGGGCCGCACGACCTTGACGGCGACCTTCTTGGGTCCTGTCGGCGTATCGACCTCGGCCGGATGCACCTGCGCAATGGAGGCTGCCGCAATCGGATCGCCGAAGCTTGCGTAGAGATCAGTAATCGATCGTCCGAGCGAGCCTTCGATATTGGCCTTGGCGGCTGCTGCCGGGAAAAAGGCCATCCGGTCCTGAAGCTGTGACAGGTCGTCGGCGAACTCGACACCGACGACGTCAGGGCGCGTCGCAAGGAACTGGCCGATCTTCACATAGGATGGACCGAGCCGCTCGACAGCCTGTGCCAGCCGGTCGCTGCGCTTCTGATGCTTGCTGCGCTTGCGCGCAAACATGCCGACAAAGGATTTTGCCAGGCTCACGGATGGCGGCAGGCCTTCCGAAGGCAGCGCCGAAATGACGCCTTCACGCACCAGAATCCAGCCGACCCTTACGAGCCTGAAATATGCCCCGAAAGCACTCATGCGGATCAGAGCTTCCAGCCGGAATGCAGCGCTGCGATGCCGCCGGTATAGTTGGTATAGGTCACGCGCGAGAAGCCGGCCGTGCGGATCATCGCCGCGAAATTCTCCTGGTTCGGGAACTTGCGGATCGATTCCACGAGATACTGGTAAGGCTCGGCATCACCGGTGATCGCCTTGCCGAACTTCGGAATGGCATTGAACGACCAGGCATCATAGACCTTGTCGAGAAGTGGCAATTCCACTTCCGAAAATTCGAGCACCAACAGACGGCCGCCGCGTTTCAAGACGCGATAGGCTTCCGAGAGCGCCACCTCGATCCGCGGCACGTTGCGGATGCCGAAGGCGATCGTATAGGCATCGAAGCTGTTTGCCTCGAAAGGAAGGTCCTCGGCATTCGCCTCAACGAAAGTCAGATTGTCCGAAAGCTTCTTCTTTTCCGCCCGCTCGGCGCCGACGCCAAGCATCGAGCCGTTGATGTCGAGCACGGTCGCATGTGCCTGCCGGTTCGAGGCTTCGATGATGCGGAAGGCGATGTCGCCGGTGCCACCGGCCACGTCGAGCACCTTGTAGCCCGGCTCCTTGCGAGGGTTCAGCGCCGCGATCATCGCATCCTTCCAGGCGCGATGCATGCCCATGGACATGACGTCGTTCATGATGTCGTAGCGCTTGGCGACCTTGTGGAAGACCTCGTTGACGAGGCCCTGCTTCTCACCGGTCGGCACCTCGCGGAAGCCGTAGGATGTTTCCATGCCGCCATCGGCGGAGGTCCGGCTGTCTGACATCAAGTTACTCCGTTCACATCAAGAATTCGCGCGGCGACCATAGCGAAAGCGTGGCTGCGGCGCTATCTGTGGGCCACGGTCCGCCCGCGGCACGTTGGCGCTATAGCGCACATCGCGGGCGGTTGAAACACGTTAGATATAGATGGGTTAAGATGCCGGAATTGCCAGAAGTCGAAACGGTGAAGCGCGGCCTGACGCCGGCAATGGAGGGCGCGCGGATCGAAAGGTTGGAGTTGCGCCGCGGCGACCTGCGGTTTCCCTTTCCGCAGGATTTCGAGAGCCAGGTGTCCGGCCGCAAAATCATCGGCCTCGGACGGCGCGCCAAGTACCTGCTCATTGATCTCGACAGCGGCAAGACGATCATTTCCCATCTCGGCATGTCCGGCTCCTTCCGGATCGAGCAGGGACCGCTGACTGCCACGCCAGGCGATTTTCACCACGAGCGCTCCAAGGACGAGAAGCACGATCACGCCATCTTCCATCTGGATGGCGAAGGCGGCCCGCGCCGCGTTATCTACAATGACCCGCGCCGCTTCGGCTTCATGGATATTACCGACCGGTCCGAGCTCGATGCGAACCCTTTCCTGTTCGGCCTGGGGCCGGAGCCGACCGGCAACGAACTGTCAGCCGCCTATCTGGCCGAGCGTTTTGCCGGCAAGGCCCAGCCACTAAAGAGCGCGCTCCTGGACCAGAAGACCATCGCCGGACTCGGCAATATATATGTCTGCGAGGCATTGTGGCGGGCGCATCTGTCGCCCATGCGCGCTGCCGGCACGCTGGTGACGAAGACGGGCAAGCCGAAGGAGGCGCTGAACCTGCTTGTGACCTCCATCCGCGATGTCATCGCCGATGCGATCGCCGCCGGCGGATCGTCGCTGCGCGACCATATCCAGACGGATGGCTCGCTCGGCTACTTCCAGCATTCCTTTTCTGTCTATGATCGCGAAGGTCTTGCTTGCCGCACGCCGGGCTGTGGCGGTACGGTCTCGCGCATCGTGCAGGCTGGCCGTTCCACCTTCTATTGCGCCACCTGCCAGAAATAGGAGAGCGCCATGGCCTATGAAACTCTTGTTATCGAAACCCACGGAAATGTCGGCCTGATCACACTGAACCGGCCGCAGGCACTGAACGCCTTGAATTCGACCGTGCTCAAGGAATTGAAATTGGCCTATGCTGCCTTTCATGCGGATGATGCAATCGGCGCGATTGTGCTGACCGGCTCGGAGCGCGCCTTTGCCGCGGGCGCCGATATCAAGGAAATGCAGCCGCTCGATTTCGCCGAAGTCTATAAGAGCGATTTCATCAGCGGCTGGGACGAGATCGCCAAGGCCCGCAAGCCGATCATCGCCGCCGTCAGCGGCTTTGCGCTCGGCGGTGGGTGCGAGCTTGCCATGCTCTGCGACTTCATCATTGCTTCCGAGACTGCAAAGTTCGGCCAGCCGGAGATCACACTCGGCGTCATTCCTGGCATCGGCGGCTCGCAGCGACTGACGCGGGCAGTCGGCAAGGCCAAGGCGATGGACTTGATCCTGACCGGCCGGATGATGGATGCGGCGGAAGCCGAGCGCGCGGGACTCGTTTCACGTGTGGTGGTGCCTGAGCGGCTGCTGGACGAAGCGATGGAGGCCGCTACCAAGATCGCATCGCTGTCGCGCCCTTCCGTGCTGATGGCCAAGGAGGCGGTCAGCCGTGCCTTCGAGACGACGTTGGAAGAGGGCCTGCGTTTCGAGCGCCGTCTGTTCCAGAGCCTCTTTGCGACCGAGGACCAGAAAGAAGGCATGGCCGCCTTCATCGAGAAGCGCAAACCGGCCTTCAAGAACAGGTGAGCGGGCGGCGGCGGGAAAGGGGCTTTTCCTTGAAAATGCGCGTTGACGTGGCGCGGCTTTAGCGTTATATGCCCGCCCACGGTTCGGAAAGCCGCTCAGGTTTTCCGCTAATGCTCCCGCATTGCTGAATTGAGTGGCCGCAGGGCCAGCGCGGCAATGGCGGAGTTTTGTTCGAATTCTTGAGAGAGGCATCCATGGCCAATACAACTTCGGCGAAAAAGGCGACCCGCAAGATCGCACGCCGCACCGCAGTCAACAAGGCTCGCCGTTCGCGCGTTCGTACCTACGTTCGCCAGGTCGAAGAGGCACTCGCCGCTGGTGATGCCGCCAAGGCAAAGGAAGCCTTCATCGCCGCTGAACCCGAGTTGGCGCGCGCCGCAAGCAAGGGCGTCCTGCATGCCAATACGGCATCCCGCAAGGTCTCGCGCCTCGCTGCTCGTGTGAAGGCTCTTTCGGCTTCTGCGAACGCCTAAATATCTCATTAACGAATTGCTCGTTATGATTAGCCCGGTAATTTTACCGGGCTTTTTCGATTCCGCCGCCCGCGGTGGGTATGGTTAATCCTGCGACGATTTCGTGTCAGGGGCATGACAGGAAAAATTGTTTTAAAACAATGGCTTACGCAAGGATCTTTTTAAGGCTTGCGACTCTGGTCACGCAACCCGTAGCCTCAAATGAGTCAAGAAGATTTTTTCTTTTTTCTTTTTATGCGTGTCCAAAATAACCCGGTCGGGGAATCTCCTTGATTCAAAAGCGATTCTTTTTTGACGTTGGTGTGACGCCCTAAAGGCCCCGCCGGAGTCAATGGCCGCGTCTTAATTTTGCGTAAAATTCATCGTTGATCTTGCCTTTTGATCCTGCCTAAATGGCGTCCAGCAAAGGGCGCGGACATCACCTGCGGAAGTCAGTCCAAACTGCCAAGTCGGCAGGATGATGGTGCTGTGTCACTTGCAACGGAGCGGACAGCTTCCGTTTTCTCACGCACTCGACGGCATTGTACCGTGACGTGGCTGTCACGGGACGGGGACGTTTTGTGCGCTCCGCGGCCACACGTTCTGCGTGAGGCCAGGAGAAGGGCAGGGGAAAGTGTAATATTGCGTTCGGGCTTGCGGGCGAAAAACGAGGATCGGCCGCCAGCCTGACATAGAGGCCTTGAGACGGTTGTCGCATGACCGCGACCACCGCAGGGTTTCCTTGTCAGTCCCAAAAGGGACAGTGTTTGAGTGAACCGGCATGCGAGAGCGGCTCATGAAGATGCCGCCGGCTTTGTCAAAGCGGGGAATGATCGGGCGGCTGTCAACGAATGACCGCCCGAGGAAATGAAAGGCGGCATTATGCAGATGAATTCGATGACGACGGGTGCACTGGATAACGGGGAAGCTGCACCGCAGTCTTTCGGTTCCATTCACCTGAGCGCAACGGAAGAAAAGGGCGAGATGAAGCATGGTGTTCTCTTCGAACGCGTCAGTGCGCGTCTGAAGGCACAAGTCGGTCCTGACGTCTATGCAAGTTGGTTTGCACGGCTCAAGCTTCATTCGGTTTCAAAGAGTGTCGTCCGTCTTACCGTTCCCACGACCTTTCTGAAGTCGTGGATCAACAACCGGTATCTCGATCTCATTGTCGGCCTGTTCCAGGCTGAAGATCCCGAAATCCTGAAAGTCGAGATCCTTGTGCGCACGGCAACGCGCGCCGGCACGAAGGCGCTGGACGATGCAGTCTCCGTCGAGCCGGTCACCCAGCCCACTCAGCTTCGCCGCCCGGCATCTGCCCAGCCGGCGGGGCAGATCGTCCAGCAGGCTGTTTCGGCTGCTGCTGCGGCGCGGCCGGCAAGTGTCGGTTCGCCGCTCTTTGGCTCGCCGCTGGATTCCCGCTTCACCTTCGACACTTTCGTTGAGGGCAGTTCCAACCGTGTGGCGCTCGCCGCCGCAAAGACCATTGCGGAAGCAGGTCAGGGCGCCGTGCGCTTCAACCCGCTCTTCGTCCATGCGACCGTCGGCCTCGGCAAGACCCATCTGCTGCAGGCGATCGCCAATGCAGCGGTGCAGAACCCGCGTGGCCTGCGCGTTGTCTATCTCACAGCGGAATACTTCATGTGGCGTTTCGCGACAGCGATCCGCGACAATGATGCACTGACGCTGAAGGACTCGCTGCGTAACATCGACCTTCTGATCATCGACGACATGCAGTTCCTGCAGGGCAAGATGATCCAGCACGAGTTCTGCCACCTGCTAAACATGCTGCTCGACAGTGCCAAGCAGGTCGTCGTCGCCGGCGACCGAGCGCCGTGGGAGCTGGAATCGCTTGATCCACGCGTCCGTTCGCGTCTGCAGGGTGGTGTTGCGATCGAACTCGATGGTCCCGACTACGAGATGCGTCTCGAAATCCTGAATCGTCGCCTTGCGGTTGCCCGTTTGGAAGATCCCTCACTGGAAATCTCGACCGATCTGCTGCAGCATGTTGCCCGCAACATCACGGCAAGCGGCCGCGAGCTGGAAGGCGCCTTCAACCAGTTGATCTTCCGCCGCTCCTTCGAGCCGAACCTGTCGATCGAGCGCGTGGATGAGCTTCTGGCCCATCTCGTCGGTTCCGGCGAGCCGCGCCGTGTGCGTATCGAGGATATCCAGCGTATCGTCGCGCGTCACTACAATGTCTCGCGACAGGAACTGGTCTCGAACCGCCGCACGCGTGTCATCGTCAAGCCGCGCCAGATCGCCATGTATCTGGCGAAGACATTGACGCCGCGCTCCTTCCCGGAGATCGGACGCCGCTTCGGTGGACGCGACCATACGACAGTTCTGCATGCCGTGCGCAAGATCGAGGAACTGATCTCGGGAGACACGAAGCTGTCGCATGAGATCGAGCTTTTGAAGCGCCTCATCAACGAATAAGCGGTGCACAGTCACCGCGTTTCAGCAGCCGGGAGCAATCCCGGCTGTTTTCTTTTATAAGCTTTTTATTCTATACAGCCCCCACGTGAGAAAAATGCGCCGGTGAAGAACGTCGGCGTTCGGGAGGACATCAATGAGTTTTGAACGGATTGCCGTGACCGGCCTCGGCAAGGTCGGACGGCTGGCGGCGACGCTTTTGCATGAGGGCGGCTTCGAGGTCATCGGTGTCGATGCACAACTGCCCGTGGGCGACCTGCCCTTCAAATGCCGGGCCGGCGATATCACTGATACCTCTGTCATCGGCGAGCTGCTGTCGAGCGTCGAGGCGGTCCTGTCCTGCCTGCCCTATCATCTGAATATAGAGCTGGCGCGGGCTGCCCATCTTGCCGGCATCCACTATTTCGATCTGACCGAGGACGTGCCGACCACCAATTTCATCATCGAGCTTTCCAAAACCGCTCGCGGTCTGATGGCGCCGCAATGCGGCCTGGCGCCTGGCTTCGTCGGCATCGTCGGCGCAAGCCTTGCCGATGGCTTCGACCGCTGCCGCTCGATCCGGATGCGCGTCGGCGCTCTGCCACAGCATCCGACTGGGCTTCTGGGCTATGCCTTCAACTGGTCGCCGGAAGGTGTGGTCAATGAATATCTGAACGATTGCGAGGTCATCGAGGGCGGGGTTCGTAAGCTCGTCTCGCCAATGGAATGGCACGAAACGATCTATGTCGGCGGCGTCAAGCTGGAGGCCTTTACGACCTCGGGCGGCCTCGGCACCATGTGCGACACCATGCTCGGCAAGGTCGATAATCTCGATTACAAAACGATGCGTTATCCTGGCCACATGGAACTGATGAATTTCTTCTTCCATGAGCTTCTGATGCGTGACAAACGCCAGCTCGCGGGCGAGATCCTCACCAATGCCAAGCCGCCGGTCGATGATGATGTCGTCTATGTGCATGTCGCGGCCGAAGGCACGATCAACGGCTCCTTGCGCCGAAAGGAATTTGTCCGCGCCTATTATCCGATCGAGATTGCCGGCGCCCGGCGTACGGCAATCGCCTGGACGACGTCGGCCTCGGTGGTTGCGGTCATTGAAATGGTCCGCGACGGGCTGCTGCCGGCCAATGGCTTCCTGCATCAGGAGCACATTCCGCTGGACATGTTCCTTAAGACGCCGACAGGCAGCTTGTTCAAGGCGGGTGCTACCAGCAGGGATTAGAGCAATTCCAGCAAAAGTGTGCAGCGGTTTTGCGTCCGGAATTGCGTTAGAACAAAAAAGATAGAGCCTTTCCGTATTTCGAAGAAAAACGGAAAGGCTCTAAGTTCTCGCCTCCGAAAGCAACCAGCGCCGGAAGGCCGCGACCGCCGGCCGTTCCAGCGCTGTGCCCGGATAGACGAGATGGTAGGCAAGCTTGCTTGTCAGCCCCAGCGGAAACGGAGCGACGAGTCGGCCTTCGGCAAGTTCCTTTTCGATGAAGGAGCGGCGCATCAGCGCCACGCCGAAACCCGATTTCATAGCCTCGAAGGCGCCGTTGCCATCACTGAAGATCGGGCCACGGGAGGCATCCACCTTGGTGGCGCCCGCTGCGGCCAGCCAGAGCTGCCAGTCGCGGCGGTAGACGTCATGGATGAGCTGATATCCTGCGAGCAGATCGGGCGAAGGATCGGCGCCAAGGGTCGCCGCAAGCGCCGGCGTGCAGATCGGCACCAGTTCGTCATCCACCAGCCGCTCGCTGATCAATCCCTCATAACCGCCAAGCCCGTGGCGGATGGCGAGATCGATCCCGTCGCGCTCGAAATCGAACATGCGATGAGAGGCGCTGATGCGCACATCGATATCAGGATGCATGTCCTCGAACCGCTGAAGCCGTGGCAGTAGCCAGTGCGTTGCAAAACCTGCCGTACAGGTGAGCGTCAGCGCATTGCCGCGCCGCCGTGCGGTCAGCGATGCCGTCGCCTCGCGTACGAGTTGGAAGGCGGTGCGCAGTGTCGCGAAATAGTCCCGGCCTTCCGCCGTCAGCAGAATCTGCCGGGTTCGCCGCTCGAACAGCGACACGCCAAGCGAGGCTTCGAGATCGCGGATCTGCAGGCTGACGGCGCCTGGCGTGACATGCAATTCGTGCGCCGCCTGCGTCATGCTTAGATGACGCGCCGTCGCCTCAAAGGCGCGCAGGGCTGACAGTGAGGGCAGAGGATCGATCATGCTTTAGCTCAACTCAATCATGTAGTCAGAAATGCTCGTTTGTCAGATGCAGGGAATACTAATAAAAACTGATACATCTGGCAAATCGAGACAGCTGAGTCGGAAAGAACACTTTAGTAAAAATCGACAAAGGAGATTGTCATGTCCATTCAAAAGTCCATGGGAGCTGCAGAATGGGCCATGCTGATCGTGCTGTCGCTTCTCTGGGGCGGCTCCTTCTTCTTCAACGGCATTCTCGTAAAGGCGCTGCCACCTTTCACCATCGTGACAGGGCGTGTGCTGCTTGCTGCTATCGCACTCAATCTGATCGTGCGCGCCATGGGCCACACCATGCCGCGCGACAGGCAGAGCTGGATCGCTTTCTTCGGCATGGGGCTTCTGAACAATATGATTCCCTTCTGCCTGATCGTCTGGGGCCAGACACATATTGCGAGCGGTCTCGCCTCGATCCTCAACGCCACGACGCCGCTCTTTGCCGTGGTCGTTGCCCATGTGCTGACGGCGGATGAAAAGCTGACGGCAAACCGTCTCTTCGGCGTGATCGTCGGGTTCGCCGGCGTGGCCTACATGATCGGTTTTGACGCCTTGAAGGATCTCGGCTCCAACGTGCTTGCCCAGCTCGCGGTCCTCGGGGCGGCCTTCTCCTATTCGCTGGCGGGTATCTGGGGACGGCGATTCCGCCGGATGGGCCTTGCGCCACTCATTCCGGCGGCCGGGCAGGTCACTGCTTCCACCGTGCTGATGCTGCCGATCGCGCTGATTGTTGACCAGCCCTGGACGCTCGTCATACCCTCCGCCGAAACTTGGCTGGCGCTATCAGGCCTTGCGATCCTCTCGACTGCCGTGGCCTATGTGCTCTTCTTCCGCATCCTGGCGACGGCGGGCGCTACGAATCTGATGCTTGTCACCTTTCTGATCCCCGTCAGCGCGATCCTGCTTGGCGCTGCAGCACTCGGCGAGCAGCTGCAGTTCAAGCATCTGATCGGCATGGCCTTGATCGCGGTCGGCCTTGCGGCGATCGATGGAAGGCTCGTCAATTTCAGAAAGAGGCGCGCTGCTTGACGCGGCCTAGAGCAATTCCAGCAAAAGCGTGCTGCGGTTTTGTGCCCGGAACTGCGTAAAAACAGAGATAGAGCATTCCCGTGTTTCGAAGAATAACGGGAATGCTCTAGCAGGCGAGGTCCGCGACAACGGAATCGAGGATCAGCATGCCTGACGGCGTGCAGCGCAGCCGCGAATTGCCGATCCGCTCGATGAAGCGGTGTTCCAGTAAAAACTCTTCGCGTTTCGGATCGAGATCGCGACCGGAAAGCTGCTGCCAGCGGGCAAGATCGACGCCTTCCTTCAGGCGCAGTCCCATCAGCAGCAATTCATCGGCCTGCTCATCGAAGCCGAGGCGCTCTTGCTCGATGATACCGTGCCCGTCGCGTTCGACGAGGTCCAGCCAGGCTTCCGGCTTGCGCTCCGTAGCGGTCGCGATCTTTTCTGGTCCGCGCGTCAGGCGCCCATGTGCGCCGGGGCCAATGCCGGCATAATCGCCATAGCGCCAGTAGGTGAGGTTGTGGCGGCTCTCGGCGCCGGGCCGGGCATGGTTGGATACCTCATAGGCCGGCAATCCTTCACGCTCGGTGATTTCCTGGGTGGCCTCATAGAGTTCGGCGGACTGGTCCCCATCGGGCACAATCAGCTTTCCGGCCTTGTGGAGGCCGTAGAAGGGCGTGCCTTCCTCGATGGTAAGCTGGTAGAGCGAAAGGTGATCGACTGCATAGGAAATCGCTTCTTTCAGCTCGCGCTCCCATTCCTCCACCGTCTGGTTCGGCCTGGCATAGATCAGATCGAAGGACATGCGCGGGAAGATGTCGCGCGCCAGCCTGATCGCCCTCAGCGCGTCGGCAACGTCATGCAGTCGTCCGAGGAATTTGAGATCGCGATCGTTCAGCGCTTGCACACCGAGCGAGACGCGGTTGACTCCGGCGGCGCGATAGCCGCGGAAGCGTTCGGCCTCAACGCTCGAGGGGTTGGCCTCCATCGTGATCTCGATACCGTCGGGCACATGCCAATGCCGCGAAATGCCGTTCATGATCGCGTCGACCGTTTCCGGCTTCATCAACGAGGGCGTGCCGCCGCCGAGGAAGATGCTGGTCACCGTCTTCGATCCGCTCATCTGTCGGGCCGTGGCGATCTCCTTCAGGAAAGCGGCGACATAACGCTCCTGATCGACCGGCTGATGGCGGACATGGCTGTTGAAATCGCAATAGGGACACTTCGCAGCACAAAAAGGCCAATGCACATAAATCCCGAAACCGGGTTCGCCGGTATCGGGCAGAAGCTTTGTGTCGGACATCAGCGCAGGCGACTCGATCATGTTCTAAGCTTGGCCTTATGCTTCCAGGCAGGTTTCGACAAAGAGCTTGAAGGCGCGGGCGCGATGCGACAGAGCCTGTGGCTTGCCGATATTCCAGCCGTGCTTTTCCTCCGCGCTCATCTCGCCGAAGGTCACGTTATAGCCTTCAGGCTGGAAAACCGGATCATAGCCGAAACCCTGCATTCCGCGCGGCGGCCAGGCGACTGTGCCTTCCACTTCGCCGCGGAAAAGCTCGGTGTGGCCATCTGGCCAGGCAAGGCAGAGCACGCTGACGAAACGCGCGGTGCGCTGCTCGGGTTTCGTAGCGCCGGCCTTTTCCAGTGCCTTCTCGACCTTTTCCATGGCCATGTTGAAATCGCGGGTACCGTTGCCAGTCTCCGCCCAGTCAGCCGTGTAGACACCGGGATCACCACCGAGCGCATCGACGACGAGGCCGGAATCGTCAGAAAGCGCGGGCATGCCAGAGGCTTCGGCCGAGGCGAGCGCCTTGATCGTGGCATTTTCCTCGAACGTCGTCCCGGTTTCCTTGGGCTCGATGAAATTGAGCTCGGCAGCCGATTTGGCGGTAAAGCCGAGCGGTCCGATCAGATCCTGGATTTCGCGGATCTTGCCCTGATTATGGCTGGCGACGACAATAGTCTTGGTTTCGAGCTTACGCATAAAATATCCTTATTCCATGCCCCAGATTTTCGCCTCCGCGCATTCCAGGCTGTTGCCTTGGGGATCGCGGAAATAAATCGATCGGCCGCCCTGCGGCCAGTGAACCTCGGATTCGATGCCGATGCCGGCAGCTTTCAGCTTCTCCGCCATCGCATCGAGATTATCTCCTGAAACCCTGAAGCAGGCATGGCCTTTTCCAATGGTGCCATGTGGCGGAACCTGCAGGCTGTCAGGCGCTGGCGGCTTCACCGTTTCCTCCGGGTTGAAGATCAGGAGCACGCCTGGTCCGCAGCGGAAGAATACATGGCGGTTGCCCGAACGTGCGATCTTCTCAAGGCCAAGCACAGTCCCGTAAAAGCCTTCGGCCGCATCGAGATCGGTTGCGTAGAGCGCAGTTTCAAGAATGCCTTCGATGGGTTGCGCCATTGCCCGCCCCTTGTCCGGCCTTGCCCCCGGAAGCAGGGACGAGGAAATTCACTCGCGAGGCTTGAATGGAAGCCTCAGGCGATCGCCTGCTTCTGCAGGTCCACCAGGTCGGCAATCCCTGCCTTGGCAAGGCCCATCAGCGACGAGAATTCTTCCTCGCTGAAAGGCGTGCCTTCTGCAGTGCCCTGAATCTCCACGATGCCGCCGGCGCCCGTCATGACGAAATTGGCATCGGTCTCGGCCGAGGAATCCTCGAGATAGTCGAGGTCAATCACAGGCTGGTTGGCGAAGATGCCGCAGGAGATCGCCGCGACATGATCCTTCAGTACGCGGTCGGCCTTGATCATGTTGCGGGTTTCCATCCAGCGCAGGCAGTCGTAAAGCGCAATCCAGCCACCGGTAATCGAGGCCGTGCGCGTGCCGCCATCTGCCTGGATGACATCGCAGTCGAGCGTGATCTGGCGTTCGCCAAGCGCGGTCAGATCAACCACGGCTCGCAGCGAGCGGCCGATGAGGCGCTGGATTTCCTGCGTGCGGCCGCCCTGCTTGCCGGCAGCAGCTTCGCGCTTCATGCGTTCGCCGGTGGCGCGCGGCAGCATGCCATATTCGGCAGTGACCCAGCCCTTGCCGGTATTGCGCAGCCACGGCGGGGTCTTGTCTTCGAGGCTTGCCGTGCAGAGCACGTGTGTGTCGCCGAACTTCACCAGGCAGGAACCTTCCGCATGCTTGGAAAAATTGCGCTCGAAGGAGACCTTGCGCATCTGGTCTGTTTTTCTGCCTGAAGGTCGCATTCTCTTCTCCTGAAACATGATGCCGAAAAGCGTAAGCGCTTCTCGGGCAATGTCATGCATGCATTGTATCGTCGCCCGCTTCTACGATTGGCTGCGTGCATTTGCAAATTCCCTTTTGCCACGGGGGTCAGATTGGCTATATTTCCCTGACATCATTCAGTGCGGGTGCGAAAAGTTCATGAGCTACAGGTCGACATCAATTTCGGATGCCGTGGCTGCGCTGGATGAACGATCGAAGGAAATTTTCCGGCGCATCGTCGAAGGCTATCTGGAGCATGGCGAGCCCTTGGGCTCCCGCAATCTCTCGCGTCTTCTGCCCATGTCTCTGTCGCCTGCCTCCGTTCGCAATGTCATGAGCGATCTGGAAGAGCTCGGGCTCATCTATTCTCCGCATGTCAGCGCCGGCCGCCTGCCGACCCAGATCGGGCTGCGCTTCTTCGTCGATGCCTTCATGCAGGTCGGCGATCTCTCCGTCGAGGAGCGTGCCAGCATCGACCGCCAGGTCCGGGCCGGAAGCCGCGACAATCCCGTGGAATCGATGATGAACGAGGCAAGCCGCATGCTCTCGGGCATTTCGCGCGGTGCTGGCCTCGTTATCACGTCCAAGAGCGACCCGGTTCTGAAACATGTCGAGTTCATCCGCCTGGAGCCTACCAAGGCGCTGGCCGTGCTCGTCGGCGATCATGATCAGATAGAAAACCGCATCATCGAGCTGCCTGCGGGCGTTACTTCTTCGCAGCTCACCGAAGCCGCCAATTTTCTTAACGCGCACATGACCGGCCAGACGCTGCCGGAATTGCGCCTGCAATTGAGCCGGCTGAAAGATGAAGTTCGCCACGAGCTCGATGCGCTGTCGCGGGATCTCGTGGAGCGCGGCATCGCCGTATGGGCCGGCAGCTCGGACGAGACCAAGCCGGCACAGCTCATCATCCGTGGCCGAGCAAACCTGCTGGAAGGCGTGGGCGGGGCGGAAGACCTCGACCGGCTGCGCCTGCTTTTCGATGACCTCGAGAAGAAGGACAGCTTAATCGAGCTCCTGAACCTTGCCGAAAGCGGGCCGGGCGTACGCATTTTCATCGGTTCGGAAAACAAGCTCTTCTCACTTTCCGGCTCCTCGCTCATTGTGGCGCCCTATCGCGATGACGACGACCGCATCGTTGGTGCGGTGGGCGTGATCGGTCCCACGCGGCTCAATTATTCCCGCATCGTGCCGATGGTGGACTATACGGCCCAGCTCGTATCGCGCCTTTCGCGCGGATCTCTCTGATCCCTTGCGCGAAACCGGCGGAATTTCAGCTTCTTCGTCACGCAGACTTGATTTTTTCCGGCCAAACATCGATATCGGGCGCATCTGAGAATACACGAACCGGAGACCGTCATGACTGATGAAACGACGAAGAACGGACCTGACGCGGCTGCGGCGGAAGCCACAACCGATGCCGCCGCAAACGTCGAGAATGAAGCCGTGAAGGAAGCAGCTGCAGGCGAACCGGATGCGCTTGAGCTTCTGAAGGCCGAGAATACCGAATTGCGCGACCGCTATCTGCGGCTTGCCGCTGAAATGGATAATCTGCGACGCCGTACAGAGCGCGAGGTCAAGGACGCCAAGTCCTATTCCGTCGCAGGCTTCGCCCGCGACATGCTGGCCGTCTCGGACAATCTGCGCCGCGCGCTGGACGCCATTCCTGCCGAAGTGAAGGAAACGGCTGATCCCGGTCTGACCACGCTGATTGAAGGCGTGGATATGACCGAGCGTTCCATGCTCTCGGCTCTTGAACGCCACGGCGTTCGCAAGCTGGAGCCGGTCGGCCAGAAGTTCGACCCGAACTTCCATCAGGCGATGTTCGAAGTGCCGAATACCGAAGTGCCGAACAATACGGTCGTGCAGGTCGTACAGGCCGGTTTCTCCATCGGTGAGCGCGTGCTGCGCCCGGCCATGGTCGGCGTCGCCAAGGGTGGTCCGAAACTCGTGGAAGCCGAGGCCAACTCGGTGCTGGACGAGAAGGACGCTTAAATCAACCGGACGAGATAATTGAAAAAGGCCGCGTCAGCGGCCTTTTTCATATCAATCTCACCTGGCGATCATATGCGCGCAAAGCGCTCGATCAGCAGATCGAAAAAGCCGTCGGCATCCACATCGCGCATGACCTTCGCATTGCGCTTGCGGTCGGTCACGTGCCACCAGTCGACGACCGTCATGCCGACGGTCAGTTCCGACGTCACTTCGATCTCGACATTGCAGTCCCGGCCCTTGAAGAGCTCAGGCTTCAGCAGGTAGGCGACCGTCGTCGGGTCGTGAAGCGGGCCGCCATCCGAGCCATATTTTTCTATGTCGAAGCGCTCGAAGAATTCCAGCATCTCCACCATCGCCTTGGCGGGCGCCGTGCCGATTTCGGCCATACGCTTGACGCGGTCCTTGCGGGTCAGAAGCTGATGCGTCACATCGAGCGGCATCATGACGACGGGCACGCCCGAGCGGAACACGATATCGGCGGCTTCCGGATCGACATAGATGTTGAATTCAGCAGCCGGCGTGATGTTGCCGCCTTCAAAGAAGCCGCCGCCCATCATGACAAGTTCGCGGATACGCGGCACGATGTCGGGCGCTTTCTGGAAGGCGAGGGCGATATTGGTCAGCGGCCCGAGCGTACAGAGCGTGACGGTGCCTTCCGGCTCGCGTCGCAGTGTTTCGATGATGAAGTCGACGGAATGCTGCGCCTGCAGCGGCATCGTCGGCTCAGGAAGGGTAGGGCCGTCGAGACCTGTCTTGCCATGCACATGCTCGGCGGTGACCAGCTTGCGGGCGATCGGCCGGTCGGCGCCGGCAAAGACCTTGATATCGGTCCGCTCGCAAAGCTCGCAGATGATGCGCGCATTGCGGCTTGTCAGAGACAGTGGCACGTTGCCGGCGACAGTGGTGATGCCCAGGACATCAAGCTCTCCCGGGCTGCCGAAGGCCAGCATGATCGCGGCAGCATCGTCCTGGCCGGGGTCGGTGTCGATAATGATTTTTCTCGGTTCTGCCATCCGGATAGTTCCATCCTCCGGTGCGCATCGCTCCAGCACGCACCTTTTCATTGTCTTCACGCTCCCGTCACAAATCAACACAGTGCGCCGGGGCATGTTTTGATGCGGGGCGCTGCGTCCTTTGTCAAGGAAGCGGTCCTACGGAGCTTTACCTTAAAATATGGGAGGCCTGGCTGGCAGCCATCACGCCTTGCAGCGGGCAATTGTCGTTCCCATATTAGCGATACCCGGATGCTGCATGTTGAGGTCCGGAGAGGTCGCTTGCATCAAGGACTTTGGAAGATGAGCCGTATCACCCCTTTCGCCAGCCCGCTGCTTCTGGGCTTCGATGCCATGGAAAAGACGCTGGAGCGGATTTCCAAGGCGAGCGATGGTTATCCACCCTATAATATCGAACGCATCGCCGCAGGCCGCGACGCGCCTGAGCGGCTTCGCATCACGCTTGCAGTCGCCGGTTTCAGCGAAGAAGAGCTCGATGTGTCGACCGAGGAAAACCAGCTTCTGATCCGTGGCCGGCAGATCGATCAGGGCGAGCGCGATTATCTCTATCGTGGCATTGCGGCGAGACAGTTCCAGCGCACCTTCGTTCTCGCGGATGGCATGCAGGTCTTAGGCGCAAGCCTCAAGAACGGTCTGCTCTCGGTGGATCTAATTCGCCCGGAACCGGCGCGCATGGTCAAGAAAATTAACATTTCGGTTTCACAGTAGCACAACGGTTTGTTGAACCGTTGGTCCCTTCTCTCGGAGGAACAGGAATGTTGATGAAAGAAGCTACGTCGCGTCTGACCAAGTCCGAACTTGCCGGCATCGGCAATGGCGAGGTCGCCTATATCCGCAAAATACGCAATGAAGAGGTTGCCAAGTGCTTCCCCGAGGCGCCGGATATCGATCCAAGCGTCGATCTCTGGGCATTGTTCGGCGCTGATGGTACACCGATCCTGCTGACGGATAACCGCTCCAGCACCTTCTTCAAGGCTGCCGAAGACGAGCTGAAGACAGTCAGCCTGCATTGATCACGACCGGGCTGCCGCAAGGCCGGCCGTCAGAATGCATGTGTGAAGAATGATAATGGGCGATGCGAGGGACTCATGCTAGTCCCTTGCCCATGCGTATAGCCGCCTTCCAGCGTTTTCCCATTTTCGACGACGCGGAGGCCGCGGCCGATGCGATATTGAGCGATTTGCTCTGGGCCGATGCGCATGGCGTCGATCTTGCCCTCTTTTCCGAATCCTATCTCCAGGGACATAGCTACCGGCAGAGCCTGATTGAGAGCCGTGCGCTATCGCTCGACAGTCCGGCATTCCTTTCGATCCTTGAAAAGCTCGCGCCGACAAGGGCGACCGCCATCGTCGGCTGTTTCGAACGCCGTGGCGAAGCGGTCTTCAACAGTGCCGTAGTGATCGAAGCCGGCGTGCTGCGTGGCACCTATGCCAAGGCCTATCCCATCGAGAGCGGCTGTGCTCCGGGAACCGACTTCCCTGTCTGGAGCCGCGCCGGCCGCACCTTCGGCATCAATATCTGCAACGATACCAACTATCCCGATGCCGCCGACAGGCTCGTTGCGCAGGGCGTGGATCTGATCTGCTGCCCGATCAATATGGTGCTGCGGCCCATCAAGGCCGAGATCTGGCGCGAGGAATCGCTGGAGCACATGCGCTCCTGCGCGCGGCGGACGAAGCGCTGGTACATGTGCTGCGATGCTGTCGGTGAAAACCCAGACGGCTGGTTCGGCTATGGCTGCACAGCCATCATCGCGCCCGACGGCTCTGTGATGGGCAAGGCCGTCGAAGGCGTCGAGGATGTCGTGATGGCTGATCTGCCCTGAAAGCTCATATCTAAGTAGGTCAGACACGCTTGAAGGTGAGATAGGCCGAGGAGCGGCCTTCGCGGCGGGCCTTGGCTTCGTAGCGGGTGCTCGGCCAGCCCTCATAGGGCGTCAGCCAGTCGGCGGCATTCTGCGCCATCCATTCGAAGCCGCCATGGTCGCGGCATTTCAAGAGCGTCCAGTTCACATAGGTGTCGATGTCTGAGGCGAAGCAGAACAGCCCGCCCGGCTTCAGCACGCGGTGAAAACGGTCGAGATTGGTCTTGGAGACGAAGCGACGCTTCCAGTGCTTCCGCTTCGGCCAAGGATCCGGATAGAGCAGGTCGATCTGATCGAGGCAATGATCGGGAAGCCAGTCGAGAAGCTGCGTCGCGTCATCATTATAGACACGCACGTTGCGCGCGCCCGTTTCATCGATGCGTGCAAGCAGCTTCTGCATGGAGTTTACAAAAGGCTCGACGCCGATAAAGCCCGTCGAAGGTGTTTCCAGCGCGCGGTGGATGAGATGTTCTCCACCGCCGAAGCCGATCTCCAGCCGCATTTTCGCGACCGGATCAGGGAAAATGCTCTTCGGCGGCTCCGGGGGAGCCGCCGAGAGATCGATGATGAATGCCGGAAGCAGTGTAGCGAGCCGATCGGCCTGCTGTTCACGCAAGGCTTTCCCCTTGCGGCGACCGAAAAACGCTTCGGTCGCCCGGCCCCGGCGTTCCATATCCGTCATGCAGCTGCCTTGGTCTTGACCGCGTCCTTGAGGCCTTTCACGAGGTCGGTGCGCTCCCACGAGAACGAGCCGTCGCGGCCGGCCTTGCGGCCGAAATGGCCGTAGGCGGAGGTCTTGGCATAGATCGGCTTGTTGAGATCGAGATGACGGCGGATGCCCGACGGCGACAGGTCCATGTTCTGGCGGATCGCGGCTTCGACCTGATCCTCGGAAACACCCTTGCCGGTGCCATGCAGGTCGACATAGATCGATAGCGGCTGAGCAACACCGATGGCGTAGGAGAGCTGGATCGTGCAACGGTCGGCAAGGCCGGCAGCGACGACGTTCTTGGCGAGGTAGCGGGCAGCATAGGCAGCCGAACGGTCGACCTTGGTCGTGTCCTTGCCGGAGAACGCGCCACCGCCATGCGGAGCAGCGCCGCCGTAGGTGTCGACGATGATCTTGCGGCCGGTGAGGCCGGCATCACCATCCGGGCCGCCGATGACGAACTTGCCGGTGGGGTTGATGTACCACTTGCAATCGTCGGCGATCTTCAGGTCGCCGAGAGCTTCGCGGATATAGGGCTCGACGACGCTGCGAACCTTCTTCGAATCCCAGCTGTCGTCCAGATGCTGGGTGGAAAGAACGATCGAGGTGGCTTCCGCCGGCTTGCCGTCGACATAGCGTACGGTCACCTGGCTCTTGGCGTCGGGGCCGAGCTTGGCGACTTCGCCTTCGCCCTTCTTGCGGGCGGCAGCGAGCAGCTGAAGGATCTTGTGGGAATAGTAGATCGGCGCCGGCATGAGATCAGGCGTCTCCTTGCAGGCGTAGCCGAACATGATGCCCTGGTCGCCGGCGCCTTCGTCACCCTGCTGGTCGGCGGCGCTGTCCACGCCCTGGGCGATGTCGGCCGACTGCGAATGCAGCAGCACGTCGATCTTGGCCTTCTTCCAGTGGAAGCCCTCCTGCTCGTAACCGATGTCCTTGATGGCGCGACGGGCCGCAGCCTTGAACTTCGACGGGTTGATGACGTCGTTGCCGTCCTTGTCCTTCTTCATCAGGCTCGGCGGCAGGCGAACTTCACCGGCGATGACGACGCGGTTGGTCGTCGCGAGGGTTTCGCAGGCAATGCGCACGCCCCACGGATTGATGCCGGTCTTTGCCGCTTCGCGGTAGACCAGATCGACGATCTCGTCGGAGATGCGGTCACACACCTTGTCCGGGTGACCTTCGGCAACAGATTCGCTGGTAAAGAGATAGTTCGCGCGCATTCCGGGATTCCCCTCAAAGAACAAAAGCGGTCTAGTAGGTACTCACTTCGCGCCCCGATGACAAGCACAGAAGGACATAAATATATCTTTATATCTGCGGCGAAATGACAAATTTTGCCCCAAAAACGCAAAAAGGCGGCCTTTTGAGCCGCCTTAAGCTTTCCGAGCGTGGGGGACGCTCAGTCGGAGTCGGCTTCCGCCGCCAGTGCCTTCACCAATTCGACGACTTTGCGACGAACCTTGGGATCGGTGATCTTCACAAATGCGCGGTTGAGCTGGAGTCCTTCCGAAGAAGAGAGGAAATCGACGACGTAGTTCGAACTCGAGGCTTCCGACATGCCGGTCAAGGCGCCGGAATGTTCGCCGGGAGCGTCTTCGAAGAAGAAGGAAACGGGAACGTTGAGGATGCTTGAAATGTTCTGGAGGCGGCTGGCACCAACGCGGTTGGTACCCTTCTCGTATTTCTGGATTTGCTGAAAGGTGATGCCGAGGCTTTCGCCGAGCTTCTCCTGGCTCATGCCTAACATAGTACGGCGAAGCCGGATGCGGCTACCGACATGGATGTCGATAGGATTCGGCTTCTTCTTATTTTCAATCATGGTCGTGCCCTAGCAAAGAAAAATTCAACTCTGTTCTAACCGGCATGCCCTGACCTCATTCCGTAACGCCACGTTGCAAGTCGCGATAACCCACCTTGAAGCATACGTTACTAACGCCGATTGCGACCACTATGCAATTTTAGGGGTTTTCGGTCAATTCAACCTGAAAATAAAACCCCTGCGTGAAATTAGCGCAATGATCATCAGTAACGTTTCAGTCAACCAGAAGTACGTTTGCCGGGGGTATGGGCTTCCTGTGTTTTTCTCGAATCCATCGAGGGTTGCATCAATAAAGCCAATTTCGTCCAATTTTAGACCTGAAACGATTTCGCCGCGCGCGTCTACAACCGCTGAAATTCCACTATTCGCATCGCGAATCAGCGGCAAACCGGTCTCAACCGCTCGTACGCGTGCCTGCTGAAAATGCTGGTACGGACCCGGTGTTGAGCCGAACCAGCTGTCATTCGTGATGTTGAGAATGGCGTTCGCGTGGTCGATGTCGCCGGTCATTTCGTCCGGGAAGATGATTTCGTAGCAGACGAGCGGATAGAATTTCAGACCGCTCGGAAGCTCGAGCAGATGACGGCTGGCGGCCGCCGAAAAACCGCCCGGCATCTCCACGACATTCTGGATGCCGAGTTCGTTGAGCATGTCCTCGAAGGGAAGATATTCGCCGAAGGGAACGAGATGCACCTTGTCGGAGGCGGCGACGATCTGCCCCCGCCCGTCGATCACATAGATCGAATTATAATAGCGGGTGGGATAGCCGGGGCCGAGTTCTTCAGCGCGCACGGCGCCTGCGATCAGGATCTGGTCGTCGTCGAGCGTATCGGCAATCTGCGTCAGCGCATCCTTGTTGTCGGTGAGGATGAAGGGGATCGAGGTTTCCGGCCAGACGATGATATCAGGCTTCCTGCCGCCTTCCTTGGGAGGCTCCGTCGAAAGCTTGAGATGTGTCTCGAAGATCGCCTCGCGATCCGCATCATTGTCCATCTTGACGGATTGATCGATCGCCGGCTGGACCAGGCGAACCACAGGCCGCTTGCCCTCGGGTAACGCCTCGGGCTTCGGCGTGAGATAAAGGATATAGGCGCCGTAACCGAGATGCGCCGCAAAGAGGATTGCCGCGAGGCTGATGCCGAGTTTCGCTCCCTGCCGCGTTCCGAAGAGGGCAGGGGCGGCAAAGACGAAGACCGAGAGAGCCGTCACCCCCATGGTGCCGATCACATGCGCGGACTGCATCATGACAGGCATGGGCATCATGGCATAGCCGATGGCATTCCACGGAAAACCGGTGAAGATGAAGCTGCGTAGCCACTCAAGCAGGCCGAAGCTGGCAGCAAGTGCTGCAATCCGCCCCATTCCATCGGACCAGAAGATACGGGCAAGCGCCGCAGCCAAGCCATAGAAGATGGCAAGGCAGGCTGGAAGGCCGAGGATTGCGAGCGGCAAAGCCCAGGCAAACTCCTCTGAATCGATCAGCAATGCCTGCCCAACCCACCAGAGCCCCGCAGCGAAGTAACCAAAGCCGAACAGCCAGCCCGTGGCAAATGCCGGCCAGAGCCTGCCGGGAAGGCTGCTTTCCGGCGAGGCGGCCGCCCCGTCGATCAGCCAGACGAGCAGCGTGAAGGAAACGAACATCGCGGCGAAGAAGCCGATGGGAGGCAGCGCCAGGACGCCAAAGGCGCCTGCTGCGATCGCAAGCAATGACCGTTTGAAACCCCAGACGAGGATAATCCTGTCCGCAAGCCGCTCCATGCGCACTCCCATCAAAGCCGCGAATCAATCCAATCGCAGTCTTTCAAAAAAGCGCGCGCTTGTCGTCTTACGGAAAGGTCAGTTTGCGGTCGATTCCGCCGACCGATCATCGTTTCCGTCGCCGATGGGCGGCCCGTCACCATCCGCCTTGACGCGGCGGCGGATTGCCTGGCGCTTGCGGGTGATGCGCACCCGCTTGATGCGGCGCGGATCGGCATCGAGAATATGGAATTCGAAATCCGACAGGGCCTGGACGACTTCTCCGCGCACGGGGATGCGCCCCAGTGCCGAGAAGATCAGGCCACCCAGTGTATCGACCTCATCGATCTGCTCACTAATGTCGAAATCCGGACCGATGGCTTCGGCAATCTCCTCGAGCTCGACGCGGGCGTCGGCAACGAAGACGTCCTCCGAAATGCGTTTGAACATGACTTCCTCATCGTCATGTTCGTCGTCGATATCGCCGATGACCATCTCCACAATATCTTCATGCGAGGCGAGGCCGTCAGTGCCGCCATATTCGTCGATGACCAGCGCCATCTGTGTGCGGTTTACCTGCATGCGGCGCAGAAGATCGGATGCCAGCATGGAAGGCGGCACGAAGAGGATCTGTCTGATAATGCCGGTTTCGGCGAGCGTCTTCTGCAGGTCAACGCGTCCGAGATCGAAGTTTGGCTTGGCCGAGCGCGGCGCCTTCTGGATATTTTCCGGAGAAACCTCGATTGCCGGCGCGCCCGCCGCAGGCTTCGTCCCGCTGCGGCGCTTGTTGCGCGCCTGCTTGGCGACGTAGGAAAGAAGATCGCGGATATGCACCATGCCGCGCGGGTCGTCGAGCGTTTCGGCATAGACCGGCATGCGCGAACGGCCGCTTTCCTCAAAGAGGATCATCAGTTCGCCGATCGTGATGTTCTGGTCGACCGCCTCGATATCGGCGCGCGGCACCATCACGTCGGCAACGCGCACTTCGCGGAAGCGGAGGATATTGTGGAGCATCGCCCGCTCGTCGGGCGAAAAGGCGTCGGCTGCAGCCGGGTCGGTCATCAGCGCGTCGGCGATATCTTCGCGCAGGCGCGAGCCTTGTTGCGGTCTTAAGATGCGCGCGGCGCGTGACCAGAAGGATTGCGGTCGGTGTCGACTACTGCCACCCTCATCGGAAGAGGAGGATTGGTCGGAGTCCTTGGCGTCTGACGCCGGCTTCGTTGAAAAGTCGCTCATGGTTCCATTTTAAGGTCTTGACCCTCGTAGGGGTCAGATAGGCCGAGTACTGCCAAAATGCGAGTCTCCAGCCCCTCCATAATTTCGGCTTCGTCATTATTCATATGGTCGTAGCCGAGCAGATGCAAGAAACCATGCACCATAAGATGGGTCAGATGATCGTCAAAGCTCTTTTCGAGCTCTTGCGCCTCGCGCTCGACCGTTTCCAGGGCAATGATGATATCGCCGAGCATCGGACCGGGCATTTTGCCGGGTTTGACCGGAAAAGCCGGAAACGACAGCACATTGGTCGGCTTGTCCTTGCCGCGCCATTCCGCATTGATGTCCTGGATGGACGCATCGTCGGTGAAGACGAGCGAAACTTCCGGCGGCATCTGCGGGAAGGGTTGCTGTTCCTCTTCCCGCAGGTAAGTGACAGCCGCACCCAGCACGCGTTCGCCAAGAGCATGCAATACATCTTCGGCGGGCCAGCCCGTGTCCTCGATGCTGATCTGTATGTCGAGCTCGGCCATCAGTCCTGCCGGCTGGCCTCTTCGTTTGCTGCGGTATAGGTCGCGTCATAGGCCTTGACGATGCGGCCGACGAGCGGATGGCGAACGACGTCGACATCCTTGAAGCGCACGGTCGAAATACCCTCGACATCGTTCAGGAGATGCAGCGCTTCCACGAGGCCGGATTTGACGCCACGCGGCAGGTCGATCTGGCTCGGGTCGCCGGTGATGATCATACGCGAATTCTCGCCAAGACGCGTCAGGAACATCTTCATTTGCATTGCCGTGGTGTTTTGCGCCTCGTCGAGGATAACAGCGGCGTTGGCAAGCGTACGACCGCGCATGAAGGCGAGCGGCGCGATTTCGATGACGCCGGCAGTGATCGCCCGCTCGACCTTGTCGCCCGGGATCATGTCGTAGAGCGCGTCATAAAGCGGGCGGAGATACGGATCGACCTTTTCCTTCATATCGCCCGGCAGGAAGCCCAGGCGTTCGCCTGCTTCGACGGCCGGTCTCGAAAGGATGATCTTTTCGACCGCGCCGCGCTCCAGAAGCTGGGCGGCATGAGCGACGGCGAGATAGGTCTTGCCGGTACCAGCCGGACCAACGCCGAACACCATCTCCGAGCGCTCGAGCGCCCGCATATAGGCATCCTGTGTCGGCGTGCGTGCAATGATCGTCTTCTTGCGCGTCGAAATCTGCGCCATCGTCAATTTGGCTTTTTTCTCCATCGTCGGCAGTGTGAGCTGGTCGTCGGCGGCAACCGCCATGCGAATTGCGCCTTCCACGTCTGAACGCTCCACACTGCCGCCTTTCTGGAGTTTTTCATAGAGGTAATCGAGTGTGCGCCGCGCCTGATTGGTGGCCAGTACATCGCCGGTGATGACAACGGAGTTGCCGCGCGCTCGTGCATCGATATGGAGCCGCTGTTCCAGCAACTTGAGATTCTGATCGAACTGTCCGAAAAGTTCGCTGGCGAACCGGTTGTTCTCGAACGTCAGGACGAAGTGATTGGCGTCGCTCGCAATGCGTGGGTGGCGCGGTGAAGTGGAAACCAATTCCTGTCCGTTCAAGCGGTCGAGCTCCTTGGGTTAGACCTCAGCCTCTGCGCGTTCGGCAAACAGGCTGTTGGTTCCGGTTCCTGTGATTCGCACTTTAATAATGTCACCGATTTGCGATGCTTTTGCATCAACATTCACGGATTGCAGCCACGGTGAGCGGCCAATAAGTTGGCCGGGCATACGGCCGGGCTTTTCCAGGAGAAGATCGATTTCCTTGCCGATGCAGGACTCGTTGAATTCCTGCGTCTGCTTGAGAAGCAGCGCCTGCAGGCGTTCCAGACGTTCTGCCTTGATATCTTCCGGCACTTGGTCCTTCAATTCCGCTCCGGGCGTACCCGGCCGCGTTGAATATTTGAACGAGAAGGCCTGTGCATAACGAACCTCCTCAACGAGTTTTAGTGTATCCTCAAATTCGCGGTCTGTCTCCCCCGGAAAGCCGGTAATGAAGTCGCCTGAGAGCGCGATATCGGGGCGGGCTTTGCGGATGCGCTCGATGAGGGAAAGATATTCGGCTGCCGTGTGGCGGCGGTTCATGGCCTTTAGAATGCGGTCCGAACCGGCCTGAACCGGAAGGTGCAGATAAGGCATCAGCGTGCGAAGGTCGCGATGGGCCTCGATCAGCCGGTCGTCCATGTCGCGCGGGTGGCTGGTCGTGTAGCGAAGCCGCGCAAGGCTGGGGATTTCGGCAAGCCGGTAGAGCAGGTCGCCAAGGCTCCACTCTTCGCCCTTCGGTCCGACGCCATGCCAAGCATTGACGTTCTGTCCAAGCAGCGTGATTTCGCGTACGCCGCCATCGACGAGCTTCATCGCCTCCTCGACGATCTGCGAAACCGGCCGCGACACTTCGGAGCCGCGTGTATAGGGCACGACGCAGAAGGTGCAGAACTTGTCGCAGCCTTCCTGAACCGTCAGGAAGGCGGTCACGCCGCGGGCGCGGATCTTCGGTGCCTCGGCGATCGGCAGGTGCTCGAACTTGTCTTCGATTGCATATTCCGTATCGATGACGCGGTGGCCTTCCTTGGCGCGGCGCAGCGCCTCGGGCAGGCGGTGATAGGTCTGCGGGCCGATGACCACATCGACTGCCGGCGCACGGCGCAGGATTTCCTCGCCTTCCGCCTGCGCTACGCAGCCTGCCACGCCGATCATCATCTCGCGACCGTCGGCGGCCTTGCGCTTCTTCATCTCGCGCAGGCGCCCGAGCGCGGAATAGACCTTCTCGGCCGCCTTCTCGCGGATGTGGCAGGTGTTGAGCAGGACGAGGTCGGCCTCTTCCATATCCTCGGTCGTCTCATAGCCGTCGCGGGCAAGAGCATCGCTCATGCGCATCGAGTCGTAGACGTTCATCTGGCAGCCATAGGTCTTGATGAAAACCTTGCGGCTGTTGGAGCCATCGCGGAGAGAAGCCTCCGGGGCCTGAAGAAGGGCGCTGTCCTGGGTCATAGCCGTTATCTAGTGGTTTTTGACGCGCGAGAAAAGGGTATCTCGCTCAGCCGATCGCGCGGCCGCGCAGGCTGCGGTTCAGCAGGTTGCGGATACGGGCAGCGATCGTCGCGCTGACGTCCTTGCGATTGGTCTTCTCGCCATATTCTATCGCCTCGCCGAAGGAGACTTCGGCATCGATCGCGCCGCATTTCATGATGTCGATCAGATGCGGTAGAAGCTCGATATCGCCGGGCCATGCCGCAAGCGGGCGGTGATAGCGGCCCATGGCGATACCGTGCACCCGCGTATAGGCGATGGAAACCGGCTGGACCATGACGCCGCCGGTCGGGGAATGGGGCACGGCCATTGCGGCAGCGCCGAAGAGCGACGATTTGACCTCCAGCAGTCGATTGCCATCAGAGGTCGTTCCCTCGGGAAAAAGCACGACGATTTCGCCATCTGCCATGCGGCCGGCGATCTCGCTCGCCTGATGGCCGGTGCGGCGCTTTTCCTCCCGCACCACGAAGACGCTTTTCTGCAGCTTGGCGAGCATGCCGAAAATCGGCCAGTCACGCACCTCGATCTTGGCGATGAAGGCGACGTCGGCCACAGCCGACATGACCATGATGTCCATCCACGAAGAATGGTTGGAACAGAGCATCAGCGGCCGGCGGCTCTCAAGCGTGCCGCGCACCTGAATGCGGATGCCGAGACAATAGCAGACGATACGATGCCAGCGCCGGGGCAGGGTGCGCCTGAGTTTCCAGTCGAAACGCAGCGCCAGCACCTGTAGCGGCATGAGCAGGATGCTGACGACAATGATGCCAGTAATGGCGAAGGCGATGCGCAGCCAGACGATCAAATGCGGCGCTCCCGGACTGCCATGATATCAGATTTCGTCTTTCTTCAGCGGGATGCCGTAGAGTTCCAGGCGGTGATCCACCAGCTTGAAGCCATGCTCGCGGGCGATCCGCTCCTGCAGCGCCTCGATCTCCGGCGAACGGAATTCGATGACGACACCTGTCTTCAGATCGATCAGATGGTCGTGATGCTCTTCAGGCACTGTCTCGTAGCGGGAGCGGCCGTCACGGAAATCGTGGCGGGCGATGATACCTGCATCTTCGAATAGCTTCACCGTACGATAGACCGTCGAAATCGAAATCTTGGCATCGACCTTGACGGAGCGGCGATAGAGCTCCTCGACATCGGGGTGATCTTCGGAGTCCTCGAGAATGCGCGCGATCACCCGGCGCTGCTCGGTCATGCGCATGCCGCGTTCAGCGCAAAGCTCCTCAAGGGTTTTGGCTACCTCAGTCATGGCTGCCTTCTCGCTATTCCTGCCGAGAAGGGAACTACCGAAGAACGCGCTTCATGACAAGCGCCGTGGAGGTAGCCCCATTGGCATCCTTATAATAGCCCTTGCGCTCACCAGCCACCTCGAAGCCAAGCTTGCGGTAAAGGCCGAGGGCGGCGGTATTGCCGTTATCGACTTCCAGGAACATGCTTTCGCCGCCACGAAGGCGTGCTTCGCGCATGGCGGCCTGCATCAGCCGCCAGCCGAGGCCGGAACGCGCGACCTTTGCCTGCACGGCGACCGTCAGGATTTCCGCCTCGCCCGCCACCTCGCGTGCCAGGATGAAGCCCGGCAGCGTCTTTTTCAGGATGGCATTGGTCTGGCGAGCGACAAAGCCGAAGACGGTGCTCTGCGAAAGCAGGCTGTGAAATTCGCCGTCACCCCAAGGGCGGGCGAAGCGCTCGCCATGCAGGACGGAAACGTCGAGGCAATCCTCCGGCTCCATGGCGACGATTTCGAATTCCGGTTTCAGCGTCAGATAGGCTTCCAGCATCGTCATACTCTTGCAATCGCATACCCGGCCTGCGGTTTGGCATCGGGTCCGCGCAGATAAAGGGGCTTCGGCTTTCCGGTATTCGGGTTCGCGGCAGCACCGAGACGCGCCACGATGGAGATCGGGAAAGAGTTGGCGTATTCGCCCGTTGCATCCGGCTTCAGGACCGGGGTTGCCGAACCGGTGATCTCGCCGTCGAAACCGGCAGCGAAAACCTGCGCTTCGGCAACGCTGACCGCACGGGGCTCATCAAGCGGTGAGCCGTCGGCTGCAAAAGACTGGAGATAGATTTCGTCCCGCTTGGCATCCATCGCCGCGAGCACTGCGTGACCAGGCGTCTTTTCGCGCTGGGCGGCCGCCATCACTTCCAGCGTGGTGATGCCGACGGCGGGAATATTGAGGGAAAGCGCAAAGCCGCGGGCTGCGGCAACGCCGACGCGGATACCGGTAAAGGAGCCGGGGCCGATGGTGACCGCAAGGCGGTCGACATCCGAAAGTGCGACGCCCGCCTGATCCAGCGCGCGGTCGACGATACCCATCAGATGTTCAGCATGCCCCTTGCCGATCATGTCCGATGCCTCCCCCAGCACCGTATTCCTGCCGCTATCATAAATGGCGGCAGCGCAATCCACACCTGCCGTGTCGAGCGCCAGAACGATCATGCCATCAATTTCCGAATAAACTATTGTCGCCTATCCATAAATCCGTCTGGCCGAACCCTAAATCAACGGCCGGACGTATCAAAGATTTTTAAGCGGCAATCACTTCCTGCACTTCCGGAACGAAATGGCGCAGCAGGTTCTGGACGCCGTGCTTCAGCGTTGCCGTCGAAGACGGGCAACCGGAGCAGGAACCCTTCATATTGAGGTAAACCTTGCCGTCCTTGAAGCCGCGGAAGGTGATGTCGCCGCCATCCTGGGCAACAGCCGGACGCACACGCGTCTCCAGCAATTCCTTGATGGTCAGCACGATCGATTCGTCACCTTCATCGAAGAATTCATCGCCGGCATCGATGTCTTCCGAGAGGATGGAGGCATCGCCCATGACCGGCTTGCCGGACATGAAATGCTCCATGATCGAGCCGAGAATAGCCGGTTTCAGATGCTGCCACTCGGCATCGTCCTTGGAGACGGAGATGAAATCATAGCCGAAATAGACGCCGGTCACGCCTGGAATTTCGAAAAGGCGGGCGGCGAGCGGCGAAGCCTGGGCTTCATCGGCATTGCGGAATTCGGCCGTGCCGTTTTCCATTACGACCTTGCCGGGAAGGAACTTCTGCGTTGCTGGGTTCGGCGTGGCTTCGGTCTGAATGAACATCTCGCTCTCCATGCGGCGGGCCGTGGCCTCTGCCGTCTTTAGAATTCTTCAAAAGAAAATAAGCCTATTGTCCGGCCGATTCAAGAGACTGATACTCAAGAAATGGCTTAACAGAGGGCGTCGATTTCTTCATTCGTCAGCGTGTCGGGAAGCACGGTGACAGGAATGGGAAAGGCAGCTCCACGTCCTGCGACGGAGGAAACCAGCGGTCCCGGCCCCTCCTTGGCGGAGCCTGCGGCAAGCACGAGGATGGCGACGTCCCTGTCTTCCTCGATCACAGCATTGATCTGCTCAGCCGAATTGCCCTCGCGGATGACGATCTCCGGTTCGATGCCGATCGTCTCGCGCACGATTTGTGCGATCTTGGCGACAGTGGCTTCCGCCTCCTCGCGGGCTTCCGCCCGCATGATCTCCTCGACGCCAAGCCATTGCTGAAAATCGCCTTCCGGGATCACATAGAGAAGAACGAGGCCGCCATTGGAATTCTTGGCGCGCCGTCCGGCATAATGGACGGCGCGTTGGCATTCGGGTGTCCCGTCTATCACCGCCATGAATTTGCGGCGATGACCTTCGAGCCGTGAGAGTCGCTTTGATACCATGATGCGGACTCTGACACCTGAGACCAAAAATTTGCAAGCCCCCGTTTTGCACGGGAGCTCTGCATGTCGATCGGATTAGTAGAGGAAGCCGATGATCTCGCGAAGTTCGCGCATCGTCACGTCGGCGCGTGCTCGCGCGCGTTCATTGCCGTTGCGTAGGATCGCATCGATATGGCTCGTATCGTTCATCAAGCGGCGCATTTCGCCCGTTATCGGCGACAGCACCTGGACAGCGAGATCGATCAGCGCCGGCTTGAAGACGGAGAACTGCTGGCCGCCAAATTCGGCAAGCACCTGTTCCCTCGTCTTGTCGGCGAGCGCGGCATAGATCGAGACGAGGTTTTCAGCCTCCGGTCGGTTTTCGAGACCGGTGATTTCGCTCGGCAAGCCATCCGGATCGGTCTTGGCCTTGCGGATCTTCTTGGAGATCGCGTCCTCATCGTCCATCAGGTTGATGCGCGAAAGATCCGACGGATCGGACTTCGACATCTTCTTCGTGCCGTCGCGCAGCGACATGACACGCGGCGCCGGCCCGCCGATCAGCGGTTCGACCATCGGGAAATAGGCATGCACCGGCTCGTTGCCGACGGTGATGTCGATCCCGTAATCCGTCTTGCCAATATGCGAGGCGTAATCGAGGTTGAACTTCATCGCGATGTCACGCGTCAGCTCGAGGTGCTGCTTCTGGTCCTCGCCGACGGGCACATGCGTGGCGCGGTAGACGAGAATGTCGGCAGCCATCAGGCTCGGATAGGCGTAGAGACCGAGCGAGGCCTGCTCGCGGTCCTTGCCGGCCTTGTCCTTGAACTGCGTCATGCGGTTCATCCAGCCGAGGCGGGCGACACAATTGAAGATCCAGGCGAGTTCGGCGTGCTGCGGTACGGCGGACTGATTGAAGACGATATGCTTTTCAGCGTCGATGCCGGAAGCGATGAAGGCGGCCGCGATCGAGCGCGTCTGTGACAGCATGTCCTCGTGGACGAGCTGCGCGGTCAGCGCATGAAGATCGACGACGCAATAGATGCAGTCGTTGCCGTCCTGGAGCTGCACGAAACGGCGGATCGCGCCGAGATAATTGCCGAGATGCAGATTGCCCGTCGGCTGAACGCCGGAGAATACGAGCTTCTTGAATTCGCCCATGATGTTGTCCTCGATTAGGCTGGTGGAGGGCCCCAGGGCCAAAGGCCCATGTTGCTAACGCGGGCGCTTATGCACGCGCTCCCGGTCGCAATCAAGAGGCGGTGGGCGCAGCGTGTTGAATGAGGTCGAAGGTGTTGCCGTAAGGATCCGAAAAGACCGCAACGGTGCCGTAAACCTCATGTCGCGGTTCCTCCAGAAAGCGAACGCCGGCATCAAGCATCGCTGCGTGATCGCGTGCAAAATCGTCGGTCTTGAGGAAGAAGCCGACACGCCCGCCGGTCTGATTTCCAACGGCGGCTCGCTGCGCGTCGTTGGCCGCCTGCGCCAGTAGAAAGGCCGCGCCATCCCCGCCCCTGGGTTTGACGACGACCCAGCGCTTGCCTTCCGGCTGTACTTCGTCCTGAAGGCATTCGAAGCCGAGGGCCTCACAATAGAAGGCTTTGGCGCGGTCATAATCATCGACAACGAGGGTGACGAGAAACAGAGATTGGATCATAAGATCTCCAGATTCGGAAGTTTATTCCATTTATATGCAGAAAAGTGCCCAGTTTTACGCCAAATTGATCAGTGTGTTTAGCTAAAACTGAGTATAAAATTTCACAGAAAAGCTTTCTTTGAACTGAAAATCCTCTCGCCGGGCTGGCGGCCCAAGGGGCTGTCGGGACAACCGATCGGAGGGACCATGCAGAACGCTAGTTTGCTCGCCATGGCAGGCCTTTTCGCCCTACAATCAGCAACGACGGCCGTCGGTCAAGATAATCGACGGCAGACCAGTCAACTTCCCAAATACGAGACGCGTATTGCTTACACGATGCAGACCGTCAGCGTTCGCGCCGGCTGCTTCCCGGAGCGATTGCGGGCAGTCTTATCGCATATAGCGGCAAAGACCGGACGACGGCCAATGATAACTTCGGGCTTCCGGCCACATCCCCGCCGCCACGGTTCCATGCACGGGAAATGCCTTGCGGCTGATATCCGGATTCCCGGCGTGTCGGAGCGCGCGATCATCGCCGCTGCGAAAACCGCACCCGGCATCGGAGGGATCGGCACCTATTGCAATGGTATCGTCCACGTCGATGTCGGGCCGCAGCGACGATGGGTGGATTGCTAAAGCAATTCCAGCAAAGTGTGCAGCGGTTTCGCGTCCAGAATTGCGTGAAAAGGGCGTTAGGTATCTTTCACCGGCGCCGGCTTGCGGTTGAGGTTGCGGCGGATCATGCCGAGGTCCGCCCCGCCGATCAGGAAGGCGGTCGCGAAATAGACGACCATCGAAATCGCAATCAGTAGACCAAGCGTGCCGACCTTGGTCAGAAGCGGTGCGCCCGAGGCAAGCCAGGGCGCCCAGTGCTGCTTGAGGTAGAAGATGACGGCGCCCATGACGACAGCAGCGACGATCAGCAGGACGGCACGTTTGGCAAGCGCCCATTCCCATGTCAGATGGCCGCGGCGCAGAAGTGTGGTGAAGAGCAGCACGGTGCTGATCCAGCCGGCCGTGGCTTCGGCTACCGCGATACCCGGCGCGCCCATATAGGGAAAGAGCGTCAGCGCCGTAGCACAGTTGATCGCGACGGCAACCGCCGAGAAACGCATCGGTGTCTTGGTGTCCTCGCGGGCATAAAAGCCCGGCTGCAGCGCCTTGATCAGCACGAAGGCCGGCAGGCCGATGCCGTAGATGGCGAGAATCGAGCCGACGATGAATGTGTTCTGCTGGTGGAAGGCACCACGCTCATAAAGCACGCGGATGATCTCGTCGGAGAGGATCCAGAGCGCGAAGGCGGCAGGAATCGTCATGAACAGCACGAATTCGATCGAGCGGTTTTGCAGATAGCCCGCTTCGCGCAACGCCCCGCCCTTGAGTGCGCGCGCAAGTTCGGGCAGCAGCACCACCCCGACGGCGACGCCGACGACGCCGAGGGGAAGCTGGTAGATGCGGTCGGCATATTGCAGGGCGGCGATAGCGCCTTCGCGCGAAGAGGCGATTGCCTGGCCGATGAGCTGGTTGATCTGCGTAATGCCGCCCGTGACGGCCGCTGGAACAGCAAGGACCAGCAGCCGCTTGACGTTCGGTGTCATCTTCGGGAAGCGGAAGCCGATGCTCATGCCGGCATGCAGGACACCGAGATAGACGACGGCGAGCTGTAGGACGCCGGCTGCCAGCACGCCCCAGGAAAGATACCAGGCCGTCGTCAACGGTTCGGCACCGGTATAGAGCGCGTAGAACAGCGCGGCGATCATCACCACATTGAGGAAGATAGGCGCGACGGCCGCGGCGAAGAAGTGATGCAGCGAATTCAGCATGCCGCTCATCATCGCCGTCAGCGACATGCACATGAGATAAGGGAACATCACTGCCGCCATGCGGATGGTGATGCCGAATTTCTCGGGATCATCAGCAAAGCCCGGCGCGATGACGAAGCGCACCAGCAGCGGCATGGAAAACTCCATCACGATGGTGATGAGCAGCAGGACGGAGAACAGAACACCGAAGACTTCTTCCGAAAAGCGCTTGGCACCATCAGTGCCGTTCGCCTCGATCTCCTTGGCGAAGAGCGGCACGAAGGCGGCGTTGAACGCGCCCTCGGCAAAGAGCCGGCGGAAGAGGTTCGGGAAGCGGAAGGCGGCATAGAAGACGTCGGCCATCGGCCCGGTGCCGAGCGCCGCTGCCATCAGCGTTTCGCGGGCAAAACCGAAGATGCGGCTTCCGAGCGTGGCGCCGCCGACCGTAGCAAATTTCTTGACGAGGCTCATACGGGGGAACCGGCTTTCTTTTCGGCGGCGGTAGCGGCAGGGGCGATGATGCCTGATGGCATGCGTTCACGCAGTTCGTCCTGCTCCTCGGCCATGACCGCTTTCATACGGGCAGTGATATTGGCGCGCTTGCTGTCACCGGAGATCTTCTGGCCGACAAGATCGGTGACGTAGAAAGTATCGATGACTTTTTCACCAAAGGTGGTGATGCGGGCCGACTGGATGTCGAGCGACAGATCGGACAGGACAGCAGTCATTTCCGATAGCAGGCCCGGCCGGTCGAGGCATTCCACCTCAATGACGGTGAACTTGTTCGACAGGCTGTTGGTGATCGCCACCGACGGCGGAATGATGAAGGCCTTGCTCTTCTTGCGGTTCTTCGCACGGGTGGCAATCACATCGGGCAGGCGCTTGCGGCCTGACAGCACGTCCTCGATCATCCGGCCGATCGTGCCGGCGCGGCGAAGCTCGTCCTCGTCGTTCGGAAACTCGCGGCTGACATGGATCGTATCGAGCGCCCGGCCATCCGAGGTCGTGAAGATCTGCGCATCGACGATATTGGCGCCGGCTGCCGCACAGGCTCCGGCAATGACGGCGAGCAGGCGCGGATGGTCGGGCGAGAGAACGGTGATTTCGGTGATCGCGTGGAAGCTGTCCGTGCGCACCGTGGTTGCCAGCGCCTGGCCGGCCTTGTCCGCCTGGCGGATGAAATGCGCATGGCGGATCTGGTCTTCCAGCGGCACGGAGAGCAGGTAGGGCTGGTAATGCAGCTTGGCATAGGTGCGGCGATCCTTCTGGCTCCAGTCGGCAAGCGCCGCATAAAGCGCTTCGGCGGCAGCCTGGGCGCGCTCCTTACGCGACACTTCCGAGAAGCCGCCGGCAAGCAGCAGTTCCGTCTCGTAATAGAGCGTGCGCAGCAGCTGGCCCTTCCAGCCGTTCCACACACCCGGTCCGACGGCGCGGATGTCGCAGATCGTCAGGATCATCAGCATCTTCAGGCGATCCAGGGACTGAACACGGTCGGCAAAATCGGTGATCGTCTTGCGGTCCGTCAGGTCGCGCGTCTGGGCGACCATCGACATGGTCAGATGTTCCTCGATCAGCCAGACGACGATCTCGGTCTGCTTCTGCGACAGGCCAAAACGGGCACTGAGCTTGCGGGCGACACGCGCGCCGGCGATCGAATGGTCTTCCTGCCGGCCCTTGGCGATATCGTGCAGCAGTACGGCGACATAAAGCGCCTCGCGGTCCTCGATATGCGGCATCAGCTTGTTGGCGAGCGGATGCAGCTCCTCCGCCTTGCCCTTGTCGATCTCCGACAGCACGTCGATGGCGCGGATCAGGTGCTCGTCGACCGTATAGTGATGATACATGTTGAACTGCATCATCGCGACGATCTTGCCGAATTCGGGAATGAAGCGGCCAAGCACGCCGGCTTCGTTCATGCGCCGCAGGATGAGTGCGGGATCGCGCTTGGAGGTGAGGATCGACAGGAACAGCCGGTTGGCTTCGTCATTTTCGCGCAGGTCGTTGTTGATGAGGCCGAGCGAACGCGTGACGCGCTTCAACGCATCGGGATGGAATTCCAGCCCATTGATATCGGCAACATGGAACAGGCGGATGATGCTGACCGGATCGCGCTTGAAGACATCGGGATTGGCAAGCGTAATGCGGCCGCGATCTTCGACGAACTCGACGCTGCCGGGAATCTTGCGATTGCGGTGGGTAAAGCGGTTGATGACGCCCGTCAGACCGGGGATCGACTTCGCCTGCTGGTCTTCGAGCGCGGCGCAGAGGATGCGCGTCAGGTCGCCGACATCTTTAGCGACCAGGAAGTAGTGCTTCATGAAACGCTCGACGGCCGAAAGGCCGGGGCGGGAATGATAGCCGAGCGCCTCGGCGATCTCGCGCTGGATATCGAAGGAAAGACGCTCCTCCGCCTTTCCGGTCAGGAAATGCATGTGGCAGCGCACGGCCCAGAGAAAGTCGTCGGCCTTCTCCAGAAGCCGGTATTCCTGCTTCGACAGCACGCCGAGCGGCACCAGATCGGCCGGATCGCGGACATGATAATAATATTTCGAAATCCAGAAGAGCGTATGCAGGTCACGAAGGCCACCCTTGCCCTCCTTGACGTTCGGCTCGACGAGATAGCGCGTGTCGCCGGCCTTGCGGTGGCGTTCGTCGCGTTCGGCAAGCTTGGCGGCAATGAATTCCGGCCCCGTGCCGGTGACGATTTCCTTGTCGAAGCGGGCTTCCAGCTCCGTCTCCAGCGACTTGAGGCCGCAGATGTAGCGCATCTCCAGGATGGCGGTGCGGATCGTCATGTCGGATTTGGAAAGCGCGATGCATTCCTCGATGGTGCGGGTCGCGTGGCCGACCTTGAAGCCCATGTCCCACAGCATGTAGAGCATGAACTCGACGGCTTTATGCGTCTCTTCCGCTGGCTTCGGCAGGAAGAGGAAGAGCAGATCGATATCGGAACCCGGCGCCAGTGTGTCGCGCCCGTAGCCGCCGACTGCCGTGACCGCGAACTTGTCCTTCTGCTTCGGAAAGACATGCGCTGTGGCGAAATTATAGAGAATGGTGATGATCTGGTCCTGCAGCCAGGAAATGCGGTGGGCGCAATCAAGCCCGCCGCCCTGGGCGTCAAGCAGTTCGCGCGCCTTCTTGCGTCCTTCGACGCTGGCTTTCTTCAGAGCGGCAAGAAGATCGTTCCGCAGCACGTCGGGACGGTTGCGGTTGGCTTCGGCAATGGCGTCACATTGCCCCTGCAGCAATTCCACATCGAGGATTTCGGAGAAATCGATGTCGTGCGTCGCCATCGGCCGGGGGGGTACCTCTTCGGTCCGGGTCGCTTGCTCATGGCGCGCCTCTTGTTTGATCTGCATGCGCTATAGCCTCTTTGCCCGCGGATTGACACAGGCCTCCATATTCCATGAACCTTTAAATTTGGCGAAATGGTGTTGGCAAGCCTTCGGCCGCGGACGCTTTGCCGCAAGTCCTTAGGCTGAAGCCTGCGTCAGCAGCGTATCGAGAACCTGCCGCGTTTCACTCATGATGCCATTGAGCGTCGCCTTGTCGCATTCGCGGTATCCAGCGTCAATGATTGCACCGCTGAGCTCGCCGATCTTCAAGCAGGAGCCGGTAATCTTCGCCATGCCGATCGGCGTATTCCAGCCACGCGCCTCCAGATTACCATCAGATTGTTTCATAATCTCCAGCATCGAGACAATGACGGAGAGGCGCTGGGTTTCCTGAAGCAGTTTTTCCATGAACATCGGGGAATTCCTACTTCATCTTTTTCTTGAGATCGTAGAGCGCCTCGAGCGCCTCGCGCGGTGTCATATCGTCGAGGCTCATCGCCTTCAGGGCTTCCTCGACCTTGGACGGCCCGCGGGTCGCCTCCTCGCGGCGCACAGCGACCTGGAAGAGCGGCAAATCGTCGATCAGCTGGCTTGCCGGGTTCTTGCGGTCGGCATCCTCAAGACGGGTCAGCACGTCGCGCGCCCGCGCCACGACCGAAGCCGGCAGGCCGGCGAGCCGCGCGACCTGAATGCCGTAGGACCGGTCGGCTGCACCTGGACCGACCTCATGCAGGAAGATGACGTCGCCGTCCCATTCCTTCACGCGCATCGTTGCGTTCGATAGCCGGGCAAGCTTTTCGGAAAGCACGGTCAGCTCATGGAAATGTGTCGCGAAAAGCCCACGGCAACGGTTGGCTTCATGCAGATGCTCGACAGCAGCCCAGGCGATGGAAAGACCGTCGAAGGTCGCAGTACCCCGGCCGATCTCGTCGAGAATGACCAGCGAGCGCTCGCTGGCCTGATTGAGGATTGCCGCAGTCTCGACCATCTCCACCATGAAGGTGGAACGCCCGCGCGCCAGATCGTCGGATGCGCCGACGCGTGAGAACAGCCGGTCGACGATGCCGATATGCGCAGAGGTTGCCGGCACGAAGGAGCCCATTTGCGCAAGAATGGCGATCAGCGCATTCTGGCGCAGGAACGTCGATTTGCCGCCCATGTTCGGGCCGGTCAGGAGCCAGATCGCGCCATCCTTGCCATCGGAGACGGGCGACAGATCGCAATTATTGGCGACGAAAGGACCGATGGACTGGCGCCGCAGTGCCTGTTCGACGACGGGATGGCGCCCGCCTTCGATCGCAAACATCTTCGAGCCATCGACCAGCGGCCGGCAATAGGCCTGCTCCTCTGCAAGCAGTGCCAGACCTGCCGCGACATCGATGACGGCAAGCGCCCGCGCACCGGCCTTGATCGCTTCGGCCTCGGCAACAGTCGCTTCCGTCATCCGGTCGAAAGCTTCGAGCTCGATCTGCAGCGCGCGGTCGGCGGCGTTAGCGATGCGGCTTTCGAGATCGGCAAGCTCCGTCGTGGTGAACCGCATGGCATTTGCCATCGTCTGCCGGTGGATGAAGCGAGCCTTCGCCTCGGCCGTATCGGTCATCGGTCCGGCATTGCCGGCGGTGACCTCGATGAAGTAACCGAGGATATTGTTGTGTTTGATCTTCAGCGATTTGATGCCGGTCTCTTCGGCATATTGCAGCTGCAGCCCGGCAATGACCCGGCGCGACTGGTCGCGCAGCGCCCTGACATCGTCGAGGTCGGCATTGGCACCGTCGCGCAGGAAGCCGCCATCGCGTTTTAAGAGCGGCAGTTCTTCCGCGAGGTTATCCGCAAGCAAGGCTTCGAGCTCGGACGGTAGAGCCTGGAGCGCCATGCGCGCCTGTTCCAGCTCCTCCGGCAGCATCGCGCTTCCCAGCAGATCGGCAATATGCGTGGCAGCGCCAAGCCCCTGGCGGATCGCCCAGAGATCACGCGGACCGCCGCGGTCGAGCGCCAGGCGGGAGAGCGCCCGCGGCATGTCGGGTACGTGTTTCAGTGCGTCGCGCAGGTCGCCACAGAGCGACGGTTCCTGCATCAGGAAGCCGATCGAATCCAGGCGCTCGTTGACACGGGCGGGATCGGTGAGCGGCGACATTAGCCGTTCGGCAAGCAGTCGTGCCCCACCGCCGGTAGTCGTGCGGTCTATCGCCTTCAGCAGCGCGCCGTTGCGATCACCAGAGAGTGTGCGCACAAGTTCCAGATTGGCGCGCGTTGCCGGATCGATGAACAGCGTCGAGGCGCCGCTTTCCCGTTCAGGTCGCCCAAGCGGCGGCCGTTCGGCAATCTGCGTCTTCTCCACATAGGCGATGGCGGCTGCCGCGGCTGCAAGCTCGGCGCGCGAGAAACTTCCAAAACCGTCGAGCGTCGAAACGTCGAAGTAGCGCGCTATACGGGTTTCTGCCATTGCGCTGTCGAAAAGCACAGCCGGCTGTGGAACGGCGGTGCGGCCGAGTACATCGAAGACCGACTTCAGTTCGCCGTCGTAAAACATCGTATCCGGTACGATGAGTTCGCGCGGATCGATGCGCAGGATATCGGCGAGCAGTCGCGATGCATCGGTTTCCGCCAACCGGAAGACGCCGGTGGAAATATCGATCCAGGCAAGCGCCAGCACCGGCTCGGAAGAACCGCGGATACGCGACAGCGTCATCAGATAGTTCGATTCCGAGGGTGAAAGCAGCTTCTCCTCGGTAATTGTGCCCGGTGTGACGAGGCGGACGACATCGCGCTTGACGACGGATTTCGACCCGCGCTTCTTGGCTTCCGCCGGGTCTTCCACCTGCTCGCAGACCGCGACGCGATAGCCTAGCGCAATCAGCTTCTGCAGATAATCATCGGCCGCATGCACAGGCACGCCGCACATCGCAATATCCTGCCCCATATGCTGGCCGCGCTTGGTGAGCGTGATGCCGAGCGCGCGCGAAGCCTCGAGCGCATCCTCGAAGAACAACTCGTAAAAATCGCCCATGCGATAGAAGAGCAGCGAATCCGGATTGTTCGCCTTGATCTCGATAAACTGTTCCATCATCGGCGTCGCCGAGGCGCGGCTTTCTTCAGTCGCGAGCTCGGCTGCCGAGAAGGCTTCGTTTCTGCTGTCTATTCGTGCGTTCACGGAGGTGCAGTTTTTCCCAAAAAATGAGTGCCAACCCTATCCGCGCGCGTCTATAGATGACAACAGCAATTGGCGAATAGGAAAACGTCACCCACAAGACGTTTGGAGGAGGTATGTCCGATATGGCGAAGAAGGAACGGCCGGTGACGTCTGTCACCGACACGGAAGCGCTTGAGTTTCACGCGATGGGTCGGCCCGGCAAGCTGGAGATCAACCCAACCAAACCGATGGCGACGCAGCGCGATCTCTCGCTTGCCTATTCTCCTGGTGTCGCTGTGCCGGTGAAGGCCATCGCCGAAGATCCGGCGACTGCTTACGATTACACGACCCGCGGCAACATGGTTGCCGTCATCTCCAACGGCACCGCTATCCTCGGTCTCGGCAATCTCGGCGCGCTCGCCTCCAAGCCGGTCATGGAAGGCAAGTCCGTACTCTTCAAGCGTTTCGCCGATGTCGATTCCATCGACCTTGAAGTCGATACGGAAAATGTCGACGAATTCATCAACTGCGTGCGTTTCCTCGGTCCGTCCTTCGGCGGCATCAATCTGGAAGACATCAAGGCGCCGGACTGTTTCGTCATCGAAAGCCGTCTGCGCGAGCTGATGGATATTCCTGTTTTCCATGACGATCAGCACGGCACCGCGATCATTGCCGCCGCCGGCCTCATCAACGCGCTGGAATTGACCGGCCGCGATCTCAAGACCACCAAGCTCGTCTGCAACGGCGCGGGCGCTGCCGCCATCGCCTGCGTCGAGCTCATCAAGTCGATGGGCTTTGCACCCGAAAACATCATCCTCTGCGATACCAAGGGCGTCATCTATCAGGGTCGTACCGAAGGCATGAACCAGTGGAAATCGGCGCATGCGGCAAAGACCGATACCCGCACGCTGGAAGAAGCCATGCAGGGCGCCGACGTCGTTTTCGGCCTGTCGCAGAAGGGCGCCTTCTCCGAGGAGATGATCCGCTCCATGGCCGACCGGCCGATCATCTTCGCCATGGCCAACCCTGACCCGGAAATTACGCCCGAGGAAGTTGCTCGTGTCCGTGATGACGCCATCATGGCGACGGGCCGTTCGGACTATCCGAACCAGGTCAACAACGTGCTGGGCTTTCCCTATATCTTCCGCGGCGCCCTCGATGTCCGCGCCTCGACCATCAATGATGCGATGAAGATTGCCGCTGTGAAGGCACTCGCAAGCCTCGCCCGTGAAGACGTGCCCGATGATGTTGCGGCTGCCTATCAGGGCAATCGTCCGCGCTTCGGTGCGCAATACATCATCCCGGTTCCCTTCGATCCGCGCCTGATATCCGCCATTCCGGCCGCCGTTGCCGAAGCGGCGATCGAAAGCGGCGTCGCCCGCAAGGTCATCACCGACATGGCCGGCTACAAGCGAGAGCTGTCGGCCCGCCGCGACCCGATCGCCTCCACGCTCGCCAGCCTCTATGAGCGCGTGCGCCGCCATCCGAAGCGCGTGGTCTTTGCCGAGGCCGAAGAAGAGCAGGTGATGCGCGCCGCCATGTCTTACGCCAATCAGCAGCTTGGCACCGCGATCCTGCTCGGCCGCGAGGATCTGATCCGTGCAACGGCCGAACGCGCCGGCATCGACCTCAATCGTCCGGGCCTCGAGATCGTCAATGCCCGTATCTCGACCCGCGTCGAGGCCTATATCGATTATCTCTATGCCCGCCTGCAGCGGAAGGGCTATTTGCACCGCGACGCGCAGCGCCTGATCCATAATGACCGCAACCATTTCGCTGCCACCATGGTGGCGCTTGGTGACGCTGATGGCATGGTGACGGGCATCACCCGTAACTATTCGACGGCACTCGAAGATGTGCGCCGCTGCATCGACCATAAGCCGGGCCATCGAGTGATCGGCGTGTCGATCGCGCTTTGCCGCGGCCGCACGGTCTTCGTTGCCGACACTGCGGTTCACGATATGCCGACGGCCGAGGAGCTCGCCGATATTGCCGAGGAGGCCGCAGGTCTCGCGCGCCGCATGGGCTACCAGCCGCGCGTCGCGTTGCTCGCCTATTCCACCTTCGGCCATCCCTCGGGTGAGCGTTCCGAGCGTGTGCGCGAAGCTGTGAAGATCCTCGACAAGCGTCGCGTCGATTTCGAGTATGACGGCGAAATGGCCGCCGACGTTGCCCTGAACCGTAAGGTGATGGAGCAATATCCCTTCTGCCGCCTCTCCGGTCCGGCCAACGTCCTCGTCATGCCGGCATTCCACTCGGCATCGATCTCGACCAAGATGCTGCAGGAACTCGGCGGCTCGACGGTCATCGGACCCATCCTCGTCGGCCTCGACAAGGCGGTGCAGATCACCTCGATGGGCGCCAAGGACAGCGATATCGTCAACATGGCTGCGATTGCGGCCTATGCTGCCGGCTCCTGATAAACAAGAGAGGGCGGACCGCTGATGTGGTCCGCCCAAACGGTTTATCCCGCAAAAGCGATCAGATTTCCATCTGGATCGCAGACGATGAATGTTCTGGCACCCCAGGGCTCCAGCCGCAGCGGCTGGTGAAACGGAACGCCGTTTGCGGTGTATTCGAGAAAAAGCGCCTTCACATCATCAAGCGTAATCGTCGCGGACAGGATATCCTTCTCACGTTGGCGAAGCTCCGGATGGAAAGCTGGCATTTCGACGTGTCGAAGGTTGAGCCTCGCCGCACCGCGAACGACCTGTGCGTAGAAGGGCGGCTCGCCATAAATGAAGCCAGGAGCGAAGCCGAGTTTCTGTGAGTAAAAATCACAGGCGGCGTGAATATCACTCACGAAAAGCTGCGGTTGGGCATCGAGCAGTGTCGGTTGGGAGGCAGATTTCTGTCCAGCTGTTGCATTCATGTCGATGAGCCCCTTTTTGAGCGCCGACCAGCTTTCAAATCCCTCCTGTGCCGCCACAAGCTCCTGCGCATCGGCAAGCTTGAATTCAAGCTCGAGGATTTGCTGGTCGTTGAGATGGCGGTAACGGGCAAGCCAGCAGCGGATCTCCGCAGCGACAGGATAATAGCGATCCTGATGCCAGCGTTTAAACTGCTTGGCTTTCTTTCTGAGGTTTTCGAAATTCGGCATGGCGCAAGGTTTTGATGTTGTAGGCGGGCATAGCCCAGCCGGCACCATTGCCGATGCGCCCTACTGAAAACGCCGAAAGAGGATGAATTGGCGAGGCACCGCCGTCAAGCGGCAGCCGTCAGCTTGCAAAACGGCCTGCATCCGCACCGTAATAGTTGAGATACCGGTCGGAAATGCTTGATATCGGCAGCACGATCAGCACGTCGGTCGTGTTGAATGCCTGATCGACGACAGCGTGGGAGCCAACCATCGCGCCGAGGCGCAGGTAACCCTTGATGAGCGGCGGCAGCGCCATCAGCGCCCTTTTCGGATTGACACCTTCAGCCGGCATCAGGTCCATGTCGCGCGCCAAATGCGGCAGCGCGCCGACGGCCCATTCATCCTTGGCGAGTACGCTGTGATAGAGGAAGGAGAGAGCCAGCGCATGACTTTCCGGGTGAACGCCCGGGAAGGAGGCGCAGCCGAACATCGCGCTCATGCCGTGCTTCAACGCATAGGCCCAATTGCCCTGCCAGAGCAGTTCGACGATGCGCTTGGTGCGGTATTCCGGCAGCACGCAGGAGCGGCCGAGTTCCATGAAGCGCTTGTCGGGGTGGCGGGCAATGAGCTCGTTGATCGCAAATTCCGAAGCCGAGTAAAAACCGCCGTTGGCCATGGCGACGTCCTGTCTGAGCAGGCGGTATGTGCCGACAATCTGGTCTTCGGCATCACCTTCGATCGAGCGGTCGAGAACAAGGAGATGGTCGCAGAAGGCGTCATAGGCATCGAAATCCCGCTCGCGGCGCATGGCGTCCGCTGGCAGCTGAGCCCTCATTTCCTCGACGAAAACGCGGTAGCGTACGGCCTGCGCGGCATCGATCTCACGCGCGCTGCGGGCAAGGCGGGTCTCTAGATTGCCGATGCGGCCGAGAACATCGCCTTCCTTCGGGGCGGCAGCCGTCGAGGGCCGAGCGGCCTCGGCAGTAGCGTCACAATTAAGGATGTCAACAGACATGGCGATTCTCCCGTCTCCGGCCTATCACACGCCATAAAACACTTATGTACGACAGGAAAGTGACATACCGAATTTGTGCACGCAAGAAACGTGCCGTTTTCCCCAGCTTTAGCGCGCCTCAGCCCGGCGGGCTGAAAGTGCAACAACCGCCTGTACTTCGGTGAGCAGCCTGACCGGATCTACCGGTTTCACCATGACGCGATTGGCGCCGTTGAGCAAGACCTGTCGCCGCGATTCGTCGCTCTTGTCCGCAGTCAAAACGATGACTGGAACCGGTTGAAGATCGAGCCGACGTTCGTGTCCGCGCAGGCGTCCGAGCATGTCGATACCGTTGCCGCCGGGCATGGAGAGATCGCTGATGATGATGTCGGGCCTGTCGTCACCAAGCGCACAATCGAGCAGGGTTTCGAAATCATCCACATGCCTGACGGAGTGGCCGCCTTTTTCCAGCATGACGCGCACCAGCATGGCGTTGATCGGATCGTCCTCGCCGAGGAGGACGGAAAGGCCGCCGCCCACCGCCGTCCGTTCTGCAATGGACGGGCCGAGGCCGGGCTGGTTGTCGTTCAGCGCATCGCGCTTTTCCATGCCACGCATGCGTCCGCGCAGCACGTCGATCAGCGACTGCTCGCGCAGCGGCCGGATCAGCCACGCATCGAAGAGGTCGAGCGAATAGGAGTTACGCTCTTCCGGATTGACGAGCAGCACCTTGCGCAGGCCCAGTGCCGCGATCTCCGTGCGATCGGCGATATGCCGCGAGAATTCCTCGGACATGCGGTGATCGACGATGATATCGGTCGGCCGGTCGCCGCTGCGGGCGAGCGACAGCAGGCTTTCGCGCGCCGCCTCGCCGCCGGCAACGAGATGGCAGCGCCCGCCGAGCGTCGTGATCGTCTCGGCAATCGCCGTGCGCGCTGCACCCGCCGGGGCGAGCAGCACGATGCTGTTTCCCGCCAGCAATGCATTCCGGGTGGTTTTATCCTCTTCCGAAAGTTCGACAGGGAAGCCGATGGTGAACCGGCTACCCTTGCCCTTCTCGCTTGCAACTGTCAGCGAACCGCCGAATTCGCGCATGATGCGGGCGGAGATTGCAAGGCCGAGGCCCGTGCCGTTGCTCTTCTGGGCAAGCGAGCCGCCCTGTTCGAATTCCCCGAATACGCGCGCCTGTTCCTCCGCCGTCATGCCAGGCCCGGTATCGGTGACGGTAATCGACAGCTCGCCGACCGCCCTGGAGACGCGGATGAAGACGCCGCCGGTCTGCGTGAATTTGACCGCATTGCCGATGACATTGAAAAGCACCTGCCGCAGCCGCGCAGGATCGAAGCTCATCAGCTCAGGCACGTCGGCGGAGACCGTAGCGCCGATCTCGATACCCTTTTCATGGGCACGGTGCGCCAGCATCTCGACGACGCTTTCGACGAGCTTACGCAGCGATTCCGATCGCGGGCGAAGCTGGAAACGGCCGACCTCGATGGTGGAGAAGTCGAGCAGATCCTCGACCAGCTGCGTCAGCGCATGGCCGGACTGGCGGATGCTGGTCAGATAGTTCTGCTGTTCCTGCGTCAGCTTCGTTTCGGAAATCAGATGTGCCATGCCGAGAATGCCTGATAGAGGCGTGCGGATTTCGTGGCTGACCGTGGCGAGCAGCCGAGATTTGGCGGCGCTGTTATATTCTGCCTTCTGCCGTGCCTCCTCGCGGCTTTCGGCGGCAAGCCGCTCTTCAGTCACGTCGCGCGCGATGCTCTGCAGAAGCAGGCGTCCGTTTGCCGGATCACGGGTCACGACATCGTGCCAGAGAAAGATACGCTGTCCGGCCGGTGTCGAAATCTCCACATCGTATCGATGCGGCTGCGGGCCGGGGCGGAAAGCAAGGCCGATCTCCTCACAGGTCTGGCCTTCGGGTTTTGCGCGACCGGTGAGGCTGCGGAACGTCTCGTTGGCGCCGATGATGCGCCGATCCATCATGCGGGTGACGACGATATCGCCGAGCACGTCATGGACCGTGCCGAGCAGGCCGGTCGCATCGACGCGTTCCGTCGTCTCCGGGCTACGGCCGCCGGGCCGGTTTCCGTTCTTGAAAAGAATGGCAAGATAGCCTGCAATCGCGGCGATCAGGATGAGGCCGAGGCCCGCCATCAGCGGTCCGCCCCAATGAGAAAGCAATAGTAGCAGGATCGCCGAAATGAGACCTGCTCCGCCGAGCCAATGAAAGAGCAATGGATGCAGGGAGCGAAGGGTAGCTGGCGACGTCAATTCACCCGCCGTCCGGCCTCGATAGGCCCTAACGGCGGCTCCGCCGAATGCGACGGACAATCGTTCCTGTAGCTGCGCCATACTCTGCATGCAGTTCAGCTAACATATTGCCCGTTCCGAATGTTTTCAGGAATCCGCTAAAAATTTAGTGATCCGCCTTTTTCGGCTTGTGCAGCATCTCGTCGAGAATGACGCAGCCGGCGCCGACAGTGATGAAGCTGTCGGCGAGATTGAAGACAGCGAAGGACCAGGTGTCCGTATGGAAGAGGATGTAGTCGATCACATGCCCATAGGCGAAACGGTCGATGAGATTGCCGATCGCTCCCGCAATGATGAGTGCATATCCGAGATGCGCCAACCAGCGGTCCTTGGCCGTGCGACGCCAGAGATAAAGCACGAAGGCGACGATGATCAAACGCATGCCGACGATAAACCATCCATCCATGCCCGACAGCATCGAGAAGGCGACGCCGAGATTATAGGTGCGGTAGAGCGCCAGCATCGGAATGACCGGCACGGCCTCCTGAAGCGGCAGGTAGTGATCGACGGCGATCTTGACGATCTGGTCGAGGATGACGGCGATCACGATGAAGATCAGGATCGGCAGCGGTCGCGAAAAGAGCGCCGGGCGTGCGGTCGTCTGGTCGGTCATTTGCCCTCGGACAGTGAGAGGAGATGGCGGCGTGCCTCGAAAAGCATGACGGCTGTGGCAACGCCGAGATTGAGGGAATCGGCGCGGCCCTGCTGGGGAATGCGGGCAAGCGCATCGGCTTCCTTGGCAAGCTGCTCCGGCAGGCCGGATTGCTCGTTGCCCATCAACAGCACGATCGGTTTTTTCTTGTAATCGATCGTGCGGTAATCGACCGAGCCGGCAAGGTGGGTCGCAACGACGGAAACGCCGGCGTGCTTCTTCCAGGCGGTGAATTCCTCTGCCGTCGCATGGGCAACCGGAACGGCAAAGACCGAGCCCATGGTGGCGCGCACCGTTTCTAGCGAGAAGGGATCGGTCGTCTCGCCGATAAGGATGACGCCGGAAGCGCCGGCCGCGTCGGCCGTGCGGATGATTGTTCCGAGATTGCCGGGATCGCGCACGCGGTCGAGCGCCACCCATGTCTCGCCATCCTTCGGCCTGATATCCCGGAGCTTGGTCCAGCGCGTTTCGAAAATGCCGACCACCATCTGCGGATTGTCACGCCGGGTAATCGAAGAAATCACCTTCTCGTTGACTTCGAGTACGAGTCCGCCGGAGGCGACGGTCTTTGCCGCCATCTGTTCGACCAGCGGTTTGCCCTTGGCCGCCTTTGCATAGACGAGCGTGCGGATCGTCCAGCCGAGTTCGATCGCATCGATGACGAGCTTCAGGCCTTCGGCCATGAAGGTGCCGCTCTCTTCGCGCGACTTTTTGTTCGTCAGCGCCTTGATGTCCTTGATGATCGGGTTGGCAAGCGAGGTGACTTCCTTCACCTGCCCGACCCTGCGGGGGCCGCGATCGTGGAATTCGTTCATTTCGGCACCCAGCGGGAAAAGAGGGATGTGGAGAGCGCACGGCCCGGCGTCTTGCCGTCGAGACCGGCCTCGCGGATGACGAGTTCGCCTGACTCGACGACACCGCCTGCGCCGCGCATCGTTTCGCGCATCAGCTCATGGATGGAATAGAAGCTCGCCCGGATCGAATAGGCCGTCAGCACGAGGCCAACCGCCTTTGGCGACAGGATCTCGCGGCAGATATCCAGCATCAACGGCAGGTGCTCAAAAAGGTGCCAGACCTCGCCATTCGGACCGCGGCCGAATTTCGGCGGGTCGGTGAGGATGATATCGTACTGGCTGCCGCGCCGTTCCTCACGCAGGATGAATTTCATCGCATCCTCGCAGATCCAGCGGATCGGCAGCTTTTCCATGCGCCCCAACGCCTGGTTTTCACGCGCCCAGCCGATCGCCTTCTTCGAGGCATCGACATGGGTGACTTCCGCACCGGCAGCAGCAGCGACCAGTGAGGCAACGCCCGTATAACCGAACAGGTTCAGCACTTTCAGCGGCCGTCCGGCGCTTTCCACCTGCTGCTTCATCCAGCTCCAGTGAACGATCTGCTCCGGGAACACCCCGACATGCCGGAAAGAGGTGAAGCGGCCGAAGAAATCGACGCCGAGCAGGTTGAGCGGCCAGGTTTCGCCAAGCGCTTCCTTCGGAAAACGCCAGCGGCCGGTGCCTTCTTCATCCGTATCGCCGGTGAAGGCGGCATCGACCTTCTCCCAGACATGGGCGGGCAGCGATGGCTGCCAGAGCGCCTGTCCCTCGGGCCGCACGACCCGATAGGGGCCGTATTGTTCAAGCTTCTGGCCATTGCCGCTGTCGATCAGATGGAAATCGCCCGCACCCGTCGATTCCAGGATGACGGGTACGCGCTCTGCCGGCCGCTCGCCGTGGCGCGCCGTCAGCGGGCGTTCGATTACCGCTGGAACGGCTGCCGGTGGGCGCTGTTCGCGCGCTGGTGCCGCCTTAACGGCCGTCTTTTCCGGCTTTGCAGGCCGCACATCGGAGCGGCGTCCGCCCGAAGGGCCTGTCGCTACCTTCGCGCCAGGCCGGCGTTCTCTTTGTTTCAACGTGGTCTTCCGCGTCTTAAATTCAATTGAGCCAGTGCAAATAGCATCCCGTCCGACCTTGGCAAAGCGCTTTCCCGTCATGATATGGTTCGCTCATGGAAATGGGGAACTGCTGATGGATCTGATCGGGGAGGAACGCATCGCCGCGCCGCGGGATGTTGTATGGGCGGCCATGAACGATCCCGATATCATCAGGCAATGCATTCCCGGCTGCCAGAGCGTGGAAAAGCTGTCGCCCACGCAATTCCTGGCAACCGTCAAAGTCGGCTTCGGTCTGTTTTCTGTGACGTTCAACGGCGAGATCAAGCTTTCGAATGTCGATGCGCCGAGCAGTTACACCATCGCCGCGGAAGGGCGGGGCGGCATTGCTGGTTTTGCCAGGGGCGAAGCCGATGTCACCTTAGTGGATGAGGGCCTGCACACCCTGCTGCGTTATAGTGCGGACGGCGATACGGGTGGCAGGATCGCTGAGCTTGGCGGCCGGCTGATCCGCACCACGCTGGAAAAGCTCGCACGACGCTTCTGGGGGAGCTTCAATGCGGCCGTCATCGAAAAGGCCGCAGGCTAGGTACATGGGCTTGGCATGTCAGAGAATCCCTTTTACGCAAGACCGATGACCTGGAAAATCCGACCCAATTGCCCCGAAGACGTGACGCAGCTTGCCGACATCTACCTGTCCGTCCGGCGCCAGACCTTTACCTGGGTCGATCCCGGCAAGTTTCATCGGGAAGATTTTGCCGCCCATACCAACGGCGAGGTCGTTTCCGTCTGCGAGGGAGCCGACGGGATAGCCGGCTTCATCTCGATCTGGGCGGCGGATGATTTCATCCACATGCTCTATATCCTGCCAGAATTCCAGGGCAAAGGCGCAGGAACCGCCCTGCTGAAATCGCTCCCCGGCTGGCCAGAGCATAACTATCGGCTGAAATGCCTCGTCAACAACCGCGACGCCAAGGCTTTCTATCTGGCACATGGCTTTCAGGTCACCGGCAGAGGCGCCTCACCCGAAGGCGATTATGAAGAGCTGAGTTTCACTCCGGCGCCAGTGGAATAGCGGCAATCATCGCGAGGGCAATTGCCCGACGATCTCTTCCGCGCGCGTCTTGTGACGATCTGCTTCGCTCTGCCAGCGGATCGCCTCTTTGGCTTCGACGCGTGCGCGCTTGCGGTGCTTGCCCTGGTTGAACCAGGTCGCAGCAGAGCCCACCAGCATGCCGATGATGAAAGCGATAAGCAGGAAAACGAAGAACGGCGCGGCGAGCGAAAGAACCTGATCCTCCGGCCGGAACGGATTGAAGGCAAGCGTCACACTCTGCCGGTTGGCAACGCAGAAGATGATCAGGATGACACCAAGCGGCAGCAAAATCAAAAGGTTGATGATCTTCTTGGTCATGTCGGTCTCCGCGCCGGTTTAGCGAAGGCAAGCTTCGTGGACGCCAGAATAGAAGTGCGGCGGCGAAGTTCAAGTGCGGCTTGATGCCTGATGCCGAGGATCAATCCTCTTCGTCTGCCTGTCCGGGGTTCAAGCGCTCGCGCAGTTCCTTGCCGGTCTTGAAGAAGGGGACCCACTTCTCCTCGACGAAGACCGTATCGCCGGTGCGCGGGTTGCGGCCGGAGCGGGAAGGGCGGTTCTTTACGGAAAATGCACCGAAGCCGCGCAGTTCGACGCGGTTGCCGGCGGCAAGTGCATCAGTGATCTCGTCGAGGACCGCATTGACGATATTTTCGACATCGCGGTGGTAGAGATGCGGATTGCGTGCCGCAACAATCTGCACCAATTCGGACTTGATCACGGTCGGCCCCCTTAAATTATTGATTTCTTATTCAATCCTGGCCAACCTGCCAAACTGAAAGCAGCCCGTCAAGAAGCAACTTTGGGGGCAGGATGCCGTTGAGATCCTGGCTTTTGACAAGATCACCATAACCAAGGATCGTAATCAACCGGGAAACAGCTCCAGCGAGCAAGAAGGGCGTGTTGCTCTTCTTGTCCCAGTCGACGACCGGCAGTTTGTCGCTGACGTTTCGGGAGGTCAGATAGGCGCGGATTTCGGGCTGTCCACCGACCGCATCGATGAGTTTCACCTTCAGCGCCTGCCGGCCCGTATAGATCGTTCCGTCGGCAAGCTTCAGCACTTCGTCATGCGGCAATTTGCGCCGGTCGGCAACGAGGTTGACGAACCAGTCGTAACTGTCGAGAACCATGTTGCGGATCATGGCCTTGGCTTCTTCACTGGTGTCGTGGAACGGCGAGGGTTCGGCCTTGAGCGGAGAGGATTTGATCTCCTGCAGCGAGACGCCGAGCTTATCGAGCAGTGGCTGGATCTGCGGGTATTGGAAGATGACGCCGATCGAGCCAGTGATCGAGCTTTCGCCGGCGATGATCGTATCGCCGGCCGTCGCAATCATATAGCCGGCGGAGGCTGCAAGTGTCCTGACGTCGGAGACGACGGGCTTCTTTTCTGAAATCGCCCGGATCGCCTTGAAGATCTTTTCGCCGCCATAGGTCGTGCCGCCCGGCGAGGAGATCGAGATCACGACTGCCTTGACCTGATCATTGTCCTTGATCTTTTCCAGTCGCTCGAGCAACTCGTCATCATCGGTAATCAGGCCGGAGATCGTCACATGGGCGATATGGGGCCGCGCGGTGCTGCCTTCGCCGACGGCAAAATTATAAAGCGCAAAGCCGAGCGCGACGAGCAGCACGACCGCGGCAAGGCGCCAGAAGCCAAGCCTGCGGCGCAGCAGCCGGCGGTCTGCGATGATCGAGCTGTCCATTCCAACCTCCAGAGACGAGACCCAACGGCGGTGCTCCGCCGCTGGGGAGATAAGGCGCGAGCTGCCGCGAGAAAATGCCCCGGGAACCTGCTATTTTCGGTTTAGTTGCTTGTTGCAGAAAAAAATCCATATTGGCAAGCCAATGTAATAATGCGAAACGAACTGTGATTGGCGCCCGGCATTGCTATATAAGCGGCACGATCATCATACACGGACCAGGCATATGCTCGATACCCTCAGGAACAACGGGAAGCCCGCATACGCGGGGCCAAAGGACAGCGCCTATGGCCTTGCCCGGTTCCATTCCGCGCGTGTCCGCCGCCTGAAGTTCTTGCTGCCGGGCGCAGCCCTCATCATTTCCCTCATCTTCATCGCCGTCTCGGTGATCCGCACTTACCTACCGGAAACCATCAAGATCGAGGGCGCCAAAATCGAGAACGGTAAGGTCGTGATGGAAAAGCCGGCAATCGCCGGCCGCAACTCAGATGGCATCAACTATTCGATGCTCGCCGAACGCGCGCTGCAGGATATCCGCAATCCCGACTTCATCACGCTGGAGACGATCAAGGCTGCCGTGCCGATGAATGACGGCTTGATGGCCCGCGTTACCGCGGCGACGGCGGATTTCAATCGTGCCACGGATAGCCTGCATATGACGGCACCGTTCACGCTCGTTTTGAGCAGCGGTCTCGTTGCGAATTTTCAGTCCGCCCATCTTGATATCAAGGGCGGAAACATGTCGACGGACGATCCCGTCAGAATTACCAAGGACAATGCTTCGATTGTTGCGCAGACCCTCAATATAACAGATAAGGGGCGCGTGATCACATTCGAGGGGAATGTTCGCATGAATGTTGATTCATCCACCATCCATAAACAGGGCACCTAAAGAGCCGGGTCAAATGACAAAAGATCGTCGCATTTCAACTTGCAAGACTGGCGTAGCTTTCATCACCGGCGCGCTTGCCTTCGTCCTGTCGGTCGCGGGGGCGGCCGCCCAGTCGACGACGATGCCTGGCATGAAGCTTTCCAGCGATCAGCCGATCCAGATTGAAAGCAACAAGCTGGAAATCCACGATCAGGAACACACGGCGCTCTTCACCGGCGACGTCAAGGTCGTTCAGGGCACGACGACGCTGCAGGCCGGCAAGATGACGGTCTATTACAAGGACAAGGCGAAGCAGCCGGCAGCGGGCGATGCTGCCACCAAGCCGGCAGCATCTGCTGCCGAGAAGGCTCCGGCCGCTGCAGAACAGTCGAGCTCGCTTGCCTCGGGCAGTGCAGACATCGACAAGATCCTGGTGACCGACAAGGTTTACCTGACCTCGGGCACGCAGACGGCGACCGCCGATGACGGCAATTTCGACATGACCTCGCAGGTCTTTATCCTCACCGGCAAGAAGGTCGTGTTGACCGATGGCCCGAACGTCTTTACCGGCTGCCAGCTCACCGTTCACATGGCGACAGGTCAGGCAGAGCTTGAAAGCTGCGGTGGTCGTGTCCAGATTCAGCTCGACCCGAAATCGCAGCCGAGTCAGCAGCCAAAGCAGAACTGAGAAGTCGGCCTTTCAAGTGAAGCTATTCTCCTTATCCACCAAGTCCGGCAGAGCCGCGACAGAAGCCGCGGCTACTGTCGACAAGGCCCGTTATCAGGGAACGCTGATCGCACGCGGTCTGACCAAGACCTATGCGACGCGGCGTGTCGTCAATGGCGTTTCGCTAGTCGTGCGGCGTGGTGAGGCTGTGGGTCTCCTGGGACCGAACGGTGCCGGTAAGACCACCTGTTTCTACATGATCACCGGCCTCGTGCCTGTTGATGAGGGAACAATTGAAATCGACGGCAACGACGTGACGACGATGCCCATGTATCGTCGCTCCCGCCTCGGCGTCGGTTACCTGCCGCAGGAAGCCTCGATCTTTCGCGGCCTGACGGTGGAGGAAAATATCCGCGCCGTCCTCGAGGTCCATGAAAAGGACAAGGCGGCGCGTGAGCACAAGCTCGACGAACTGCTCGAGGAGTTTCACATCGCGAAGCTCCGCAAGAGTGCCGCCGTGGCTCTCTCGGGCGGTGAACGCCGGCGCCTGGAAATTGCCCGCGCACTTGCGACCGACCCGACCTTCATGCTGCTCGACGAGCCCTTTGCAGGTGTCGACCCGATCTCGGTTGCCGATATTCAGAACCTCGTGCATCATTTGACGGCACGCGGCATCGGTGTTTTGATTACCGACCACAATGTGCGTGAGACGCTGGGATTGATCGACCGGGCCTATATTATCCACGCCGGCGAAGTGCTGACCCACGGACGCGCGAACGATATCGTCAACAATCCGGAAGTGCGCCGACTCTACTTGGGCGACAATTTCAGTCTCTGAACCAGTCCTGGACGACAGAAAATTGCGGCTGCGGCATAGGTTCCGCTTGACCAAATAGGATAAAAAAGCAATTTTTGGGCCAACTCGGATTTCCGTGGCCCGAAGCCTTGATCGGACGCGGTTTCCTGGAGGAGTCGAGGGAGTTTCGCGTCCGCCATGGCCCTGTCTGCCAATCTGTTTCTGCGACAGAACCAGTCCCTGGTGATGACACCGCAACTGATGCAATCCATCCAGTTGCTGCAGATGACGCATGTCGAACTCACTCAGTTCATCGCCCAGGAAGTGGAGAAGAACCCGCTTCTGGAATTTCCGTCGGGTGATGGCGAAGCCGGCGAACGTGGCGAGGCTGCGGACGAACCATATCCCCAGCAAACGGATGATGCGGGGGATGGCGAGTATGAGGATCGTGGCGAAACGCTGTCCGGCGACTGGTATGATAATGGCAGCTCAAGCCGGCTGAGTGACGAGCTGGATGCCAATTACACCAATGTCTTCCCCGATGACGGCGCGCCGCTGCGACTCGACGCACCAGAACTCATCAGCCAGTGGAAATCCATGCCGGGCAGCGCCGAAGGCGCTGACAGCAATTACGATCTTGATGATTTCGTCGCCGGTCAGGTCTCTTTGCGCGACCATCTTGCCCAGCAGATACCCTTCATATTGCCCGATATGGCCGATCGCCTGATTGCCCAGAACCTGGTCGATCAGCTCGACGATGCCGGCTATCTGCAGGCAGATGTCGCGGAAGCCGGCGAGCGTCTCGGTACCGATGCAGAAGACATCGAGCGCGTGCTTTCAGCGCTGCAGACGCTCGATCCGCCCGGCGTCTTTGCCCGTAGCCTTGCCGAATGCCTGGCGATACAGCTTCGCCAGAAGGATCGTTTCGATCCCGCCATGCAGGCGCTGGTCGAAAACCTCGAACTGCTGGCACGGCGTGACTTCGTTACCCTGAAACGCCTCTGCGGCGTCGATGAAGAAGACCTGCTCGACATGCTCGCCGAAATCCGCCAGCTCAATCCGAAGCCCGGCAGCGGCTTCGAGGCTGGCGTTTCAGAGGCGATCATGCCTGACGTCGTGGTCCGCCCCTCCTCGGATGGCGCCTGGCTGGTCGAACTCAACCCGGATACGCTGCCGCGGGTCCTCGTCAATCAGTCCTATTTTTCGCGCGTCGCGAAGAACAGCGAGGATCATACCTTCCTCTCCGAATGTCTGCAGACCGCCAACTGGCTGACGCGCAGCCTGGATCAGCGCGCCAAGACCATCATGAAGGTCGCAAGCGAGATCGTGCGCCAGCAGGATGCTTTCCTCCTGCACGGCGTCGATCATCTGCGGCCGCTGAACCTGAAGACGGTGGCCGAGGCGATCAAGATGCATGAATCGACGGTTAGCCGTGTCACCTCGAACAAATACATGTTGACGCCGCGCGGACTGTTCGAGCTCAAATATTTCTTTACCGTCTCTATCAGCGCCGTCGAGGGCGGTGATAGCCATTCGGCTGAAGCAGTTCGCCACAAGATCCGCACGCTGATCCTGCAGGAAAGCCCGGATGCGGTACTCTCTGACGACGACATCGTCGATATGCTCAAAAAGGGTGGCATCGATCTCGCGCGTCGTACGGTCGCCAAATACCGCGAGGCGATGAATATCGCCTCTTCCGTCCAGCGCCGCAGGGAAAAGCGCGCGCTGGCCAAGGTCGCCGGTTTCTGACTTGCAACGCCAGGGCGAGCCAATGATCGCGGCCTGGAACCGTTGATGGCGGTACCTCCCCATTTTATGGGATTTTCACTGCACGTTTTCCGCGTATACTGAACATCGCTGTGCCGGGCTATTGACTTTCCGGGAGGCTGTCGCTAGAAGCCCGCCGCAATCGGAGCAGCGAAGGGCATCCGGGCATTATCCCCATCATCCTCACGGCACCAGGGACACGCAGACTTGAGCTCATCTTGCTTGAGATTGCGCGAAGTGCTTGGATGAGGTTGAGGCTTGGCGTAAACTGATACTCGCAAACTACCATAAGAAGGGAAACTCCATGAGTGTGCGTGTATCCGGTAAACATATGGAAATTGGTGACTCCTTCCGTCAAAAGATCGAGGACCAAATCGGTTTGGCCGTCACGAAATACTTCGACGGGGGATATTCCGGTCAGGTGATCGTGGAAAAGTCGAACTCTCGTTTTTCCGCCGATTGCAAGCTTCATCTCGATAGCGGCGTCGTGCTACATGCGGCAGGCGAGGCCATGGATCCGCAGATTGCCTTTGATGCGGCATCCGAACGTATCGAGAAGCGGCTGCGCCGCTACAAACGAAAGCTCAAGGATCACCACGCCGGAAATCATCTGAACGGTAACGGCTTTGCAGAAGTCGCCTACACCGTCATGGATGCGGTTCCCGATCATGAAGACGAGGTTCCGGACGATTTCGCGCCGGCCATCGTCGCCGAAAGCACCAAGCAGCTCAAGACGATGTCTGTTGCAACCGCCGTCATGGCGCTCGACATGACCGACGAGCCGCTTCTCCTGTTCCGCAGTCCCGGCAAGGAACAGCTCAACATCGTTTACCGTCGTCACGACGGAAATATTGGCTGGATCGATTCGGCCAATATCAAAGGCTGAGATCAGGACGACGGAGCGGCGCAGGGCGCCGCTCCGTCGGACGCCCGATCTCAGCGACAGAAGGAAAAAGAAATGGCATTGGCAGATTTGCTGCACCAGGATGCGATCATTCCCGCCCTCAGGGTAAATTCCAAGAAACAGTTGCTTCAGGAATTGGCAGCAAAAGCCTCCAGGACTACGGGGCTTTCCGAACGGGAAATCTTCGATGTGATCCTGCAGCGCGAACGCCTGGGTTCGACCGGTGTCGGCAACGGCATCGCCATCCCCCACGGCAAGCTCGTCAATATCCACTCCATCGTCGGTATCTTCGCCCGGCTGGAACAGCCCGTCGATTTCGAAGCGCTGGACGACCAGCCGGTCGATCTGGTGTTTCTGCTTCTGGCGCCGGAAGGCGCTGGTGCCGATCACCTGAAGGCGCTTTCACGCATCGCCCGCGTCCTGCGCGACCACGATCTGGTCGCCAAGCTGCGCGCGACCGATTCCGCTTCGGCGATTTATGCCTTCCTCAATGAAGAGCAGGCGTCGAACGCTGCCTGACGGCTGACGATCTACCCGGAATGCAAAAAAGGCGCCCGATCGCTCGGGTGCCTTTTTCTTGTCACGCGATCAGCAATCAGAACTCTTCCCAACTATCCTGGGCAACAGCCGCTGAGCCGCGGGACTGGGCAACGGCCCGGCGCGGTGCCGGAGCGGCCGCGCGTGGTGCCGGCGCAGCCGGTGTGCGCATCTGCTGTGCGGTGGAGCGCAGTGCTGTCGCGGCATTTCCCTGGCCGGAGACGCGGAAGCGGGTGACCAACGTCTTCAGTGTCTGAGCCTCGTCGTTCAGCGTCACGCTGGCTGCAGTGGTTTCTTCCACCATCGCGGCGTTCTGCTGCGTGACCTGGTCCATCTGGTTCACGGCCTGGTTGATTTCCTTCAGGCCGATGGCCTGTTCGCTGGCCGAGGCCGAGATCTGACGGATGAGGCCGTTGATGCCCATCACCTGCTCGGCAATCTTGTGCAGCGTCTCGCCAGCGCGGCCGACGAGACCGACGCCTTCCTTGACCTGGACGGCCGAGGTGTTGATGAGTGTCTTGATCTCCTTGGCGGCATTCGCCGAACGCTGAGCGAGTTCCCGGACTTCCTGTGCGACGACTGCAAAGCCCTTGCCTGCCTCACCGGCGCGGGCCGCTTCGACACCGGCGTTCAGAGCCAGAAGATTCGTCTGGAAGGCGATCTCGTCGATGACGCCGATGATGCGCGAAACTTCCGTCGAGGACTGTTCGATACCGTGCATGGAGGCAATCGCCTTCTGCACCACTTCACCTGATTTCTCGGCGTCTTCGCAGGCGAGATTGACGTTGTCGGCTGCCGTACGGGCGTTCTCGGCGCTGGAATTGACCTGGGCGGTCAGCTCGTTGAGCGCTGCTGCTGTCTCCTCCAGGCTTGCCGCCTGCTGCTCGGTACGCTTGGCAAGGTCGGAGGCGCTGTTGCTGATTTCGCCCGTACCGGAGCCGATATTGACGACGCTGAGGCTCATCGTGTTGATGGTTTCCTCGAGGCTTGCCAGAGCGGCATTGAAGTCCTGCTTCAGCTTGCCGTATTCGCCGGGGAATTCCTCTGTAATGCGGTGGCCGAGATTACCCTGTGACAGTTCGGAAAGGCCTGCACCGACGATCGAGACGATGTGACGCTGCAGGTTGACCGATTGTTGGCGTTCCGATTCCGAGCGACCGCGTTCGGTTTCGGCCGCGAGGCGCTGGTTGTCGGCCTCGGCTTCGAGACGCCGCGTATCGGCAAGCGCGAAGCGGAAGCCTTCGAGAGCCTTGGCGACCGAGCCGATTTCATCGGCACGGTTCTGGCCGGCAACCGTTTCGTCGTATTTTCCGTCGCTCAGCGCCTTGACGCTGGAAACGAGGCCAGCGAGCGGACGCTGAACAAGCGAGCGGACGGCGAAGTAAAGGGCGAGCAGCACTGCGCCGAGCACGATGATGCCGTTGATGACCATCATGAAGGTCTGGTCCTGAACCGGAGCATTCATCGCCGTGTGCGGGACGTCGACCAGCACGACCCAGTTGGCGTTCAGGCCGGGAACTGCGAAGGGATAGACGACACGGTCGAAGGGATCGAGGCCATCGAAGCTGAGGTTCTTGACGAGGCCGACCTTCATGGACGAAAGCGCAGCCTTTACGTCAGCCGAGCCGGGATTATCGCCATAGGGCTTCGACATCAGGTTGGGGGTCGGAGCGACGATCCAGTTGCCGTTCTGGGCGATCAGCGTCACACGGCCGGAGCCGAAGGGGCGCAGCGCCTGCACCTTGTCGGTGAGCGACTTCAGCGAAATATCGACGCCTTCCACACCGATCATCTTGCCGCCGGACATGACCGGATAGGCAATCGAAGTCAGCAGGGTCGGAACGTCGGTGCCTTCGGCGAGGTAGGGCGCCGTGATCGCGCCCTTGCCGCTGTCGGCGGCGAGTTTCCACCATTCGGCCTTGTAGTCATTGTCGAAAGTCGAGAACTGGATGTCACCGGTCCTGTTCTTCGACCAGTAAGGCGTGAAGGCTCCAACCTTGTTGGTGCCCTCGTCATTGTTGTTGGCGATTTCCGTGGTCTTGCCGTCGAAGGCGCCAAGTTGCTCGCAGAACCAGCTGCCGAAGGCGAAAGCGTTCTGTTCGAGATTGGCCTTCAGAACGCTGATGATGCCCTTGCGATCGAGTATTTTGCCTTCATGCCCGCGTCCGACGACGCCCGACATGGTGCGGGCAGCGCTAGCAAGCTCGCCGACATTGGCTGCAATCTCGTTGGCGATCGACTTGGCTTCCGAATTGGCCTGGTCCAGCGTCAGGGTCTGGACGCGGCTACGGGTCTGGTCGATGAGGAAGAGGTTCGAAACGACAAGCACCAGTGCAATGGCGGCACCGGTAATGACGATGAGCTTCGCCGCAAGCGATTTCATTCTGAAAATGAACATAGGTTCCTCGGGGCAAGGACGCACCGAAGGGCCATTCTCCGGCGCAGCGGGTAAGGCACGCTCTATCATGGAGCAGCCATGGGGGGCCGCCTCGAAGATGAGCGAGGTGGCGATCGCCCGAAGGATCGCCAGAAACCTCTTAAATTTGAATGAAATTCGCTATGTTTCGGCAGCAAATCCGGAACGCCACCCCAAAACTAGAGGAGGCTTTTCATCGGTTGTTCGCAGCTGGACTGGACTATATTCTGTCTGCGACTTCGGCTGCGAGAGGAATGGAGGGTTGTGCCCCCGGCTTCAGGCAGGCGAGCGAGCCGGCAACCGCTGCACGGCGCAGCGCCGAGTTGAAATCCAGTCCCTCATCGAGGCTTGCTGCGAAGTAACCGCAGAACGTATCGCCGGCGCCGACAGTATCGACGGGCTCGATGACGAGGCCCTGCGCGCGGGAAATCTGACCATCCCGGATCGCGATGACTCCATCGCCGCCGAGCGTAACGATCAGCGTCTGGCCGGTCTCGGCATGCAGGCGCTCCAACGCCGCCTCACGGTCGCCGGCACTCATGTTCTCCTGTCCCGCCAGCCGCTCGAATTCGGTCTCGTTGGCAATGATGATGTCGGCCAGCCGACCGAGTCGCGGCGCATCCGGAATGAGCGGGGCAAGATTGAGAATGCTGGTGATGCTCTTGGCGCGAGAGGCAGCAAGCGCGCGCTCGACCGCTTCGACTGGAATTTCGAGCTGCAGCATGAGTATATCGCCCTCGTTCATGGCGTTGACGGCAGCCTCGGCGTTGTCGCCGCTCACCTTGCCGTTCGCGCCGGGAATGACCGCGATCATGTTCTCGCCGTCGCCACCGACAAGAATGAGGGCTGTGCCGGTCGGCCCCTCGACACGGTCGACGAGGGATAGGTCGGTGCCTGCGCCGTCGAGCAGTTCAAGGGCGCCCTCGGCAAAGGCATCCTTGCCGACAGCGCCCGCCATATGGACATAGCGGCCTGCTCGCCGGGCGGCGAGCGCCTGATTGGCGCCTTTGCCGCCGGCAGCCGTTGCAAAGCTATTGCCGGCAACTGTTTCGCCGGGCTTCGGCAGGCGCTCGGTGGTGGCGATAAGGTCCATATTGATGGAGCCGAAAACTGTGATCATGGCATGTCCGTCCCTTGCTTCGGGCCGCGACACTGCCGAAGCGATCACTCCTCGTCAACCACCCTGAGCTTGAGCAATCCAGTTCGGCTTTCGACGGATTTCGCCACCGGCTCGTTCTCGCGGGCCGGCTTGCTGTCGCCGCCTTCGAACTCCAGCGCTTCGATCTTCGCGCCGCGCTTGGTGAGCTTGTCCGCCGAGGTAATGATCTGGTCCACGTCGCGTTGCGTCTGGGAAAAATGTCCCTGCAGTTTACGTACACGCTCGTCGAGCCGGCCGAGATCGTCCATGAGGAGGGCGACTTCTCCCTGAATGACATGCGCCTGCGCCCGCATGCGCTGGTCTTTCAGCACGGCCTGAATGACCTGGATTGACAGCATCAAGAGCGAAGGCGAGACGATAACGATGCGCGCACGGTGCGCCTTCTGCACGATCCCTTCGAAATTTTCGTGAATTTCAGCGAAGATCGATTCCGAGGGAACGAAGAGAAAAGCCGTCTCCTGCGTCTCGCCTTGGATCAGATATTTCTCGGAAATATCCTTGATGTGAACTTCCATGTCACGGCGAAACTGCTGGCCGGCAAGCTTACCGGCATCCGCGCCGCCTGCATCGCGGATCGCGTTCCACGCCTCGAGCGGAAATTTGGCATCGATGACGAGCGGCGGTGCCCCATTCGGCATTCTGATCGTGCAGTCCGGTCGCGAGCCGTTGGAAAGCGTCTGCTGGAAGGCATAGGCGCCCATCGGCAGGCCATCGGCGACGATCGTTTCCATACGCGACTGGCCGAAAGCCCCACGCGTCTGCTTGTTGGAAAGAATAGCCTGCAGCCCGACGACATCCTTGGCGAGCGTCTGGATATTGTTCTGGGCAACATCGATCACCGCCAGGCGCTCCTGCAGCTTCTGCAGGTTGTCATGTGTTGATTTCGTTTGCTCGGTCAGCGTCGAGCTCATGCGCTGTGACATGCCGTCAAGCCGCTGATTGATCGCGTGATTGAGCTCGGCCTGCCGTGCACCGAAGACCTCCGTCATGGTCGAGATACGTCCCTGCATCTCCGCCTGGATTTTCAGAAGCTCAGCCATGCGCGCCTCGCTTTCGGCGGCGCGAAGATTGGCCTCCTCCGCCTCTTCGCGACGGATGCTGGCATTGCGAAAGGCAAACACGATTGTCACGAGAATGAGAACGGCGAGAGCGCCGCCAGCAAGGGCAAGCACGCCGGGGCTCAGTATCGGCAGGGAAATGGTGAGTGAGTCGGATGTCATGGTCATGCTGCACCATAACAAAATAAGCGGCAATATCCAGATCAAAACGTGAACAATCCACGCCATATCACCAATGCGAATGACGCTAATTTGCTGTAACGGAAGAAAAATCAGGCGCGCACTTAACGATTGCTAAACCATATTCGCCAAATCTGGCGCTGCAATTTCCCTCCGCATTCGCGCCAGATAGAGATCCCCCATGACTTCCCACCAGACCGACAATGCCCTCAGGCAGCGCCTTGACTTCATTGAGCTTGACGATGAGGCGCGCAAGAACCTGCGGGAGCTGCGACCGGCGATCTCGGAGCTTCTCGGCGGCGCACTCGACAAGTTCTACGGCAAGCTTGCCAAGACCCCGGCGGTCGCAGGTTTCTTCTCCAACAAGGCCCATATGGGCCATGCCAAGAAGCGCCAGCAGGAACATTGGGGCAACCTTTCGGGCGGCAATTTCGACGAGAGCTATGTGAATGGTGTTACGGCCGTCGGCCGCACCCATGCCCGCATCGGCCTAGAGCCGCGCTGGTATATCGGCGGCTATGCGCTTGTCATGTCGGAGCTCGTCCGCGGCCTCATGGAAAAGCAGTGGCCATCGCTCTTTGCCCGCCAGCAGGGAAAGGCGCTTGCCGAAAAGCTGACCGCCGTCATCAAGGCGGCGATGCTCGACATGGATTATTCCATCTCCGTCTATCTGGAAGCGCTCGAGGAAAAGCGCCGCGCGCTGGAAGAAGAACGCACCCGCTCAGAAGCCGATCAGGCGTTGGCACTGGAACATCTGCGCCGCGGCCTCGAAGCACTGTCGCGCGGCGACCTCGAAGCAACGCTTCCCTCCGATCTGCCCGGGAATTTTCGCCAAATGGCCGAAGACTATAACAGGGCCGTCAACGCTCTTCGCGAATCTTTCACGTCTGTCCGCACCACGTCCGGCCACATTCTCGAAGGTGCCGATGTGATGTCCAAGGCGACGGACGACCTCGCCTTGCGCACAGCGCAGCAGGCGGCTGGCGTCGAAGAAAGCTCGGCTGCGCTGCAGCAGCTCTCCGTCAGCGTCAGTCAAACCGCCGCCAACGCCGAAAAGGCGTCCGGCGCCGTGCGCGAAACGCAGGAGAAAGCCAAGAATTCCGGCGAACTCGTCACCAGCGCCGTTTCGGCCATGGCGGGTATCGAGAAGTCCTCCACCGAAATCGCCAAGATTATCGGCGTCATCGATGAGATCGCTTTCCAGACCAACCTGCTGGCACTGAATGCCGGCGTCGAAGCTGCGCGCGCCGGTGATGCCGGCAAGGGCTTTGCTGTGGTCGCGCAGGAAGTCCGTCAGCTTGCCCAGCGCACGGCCGATGCCGCCAAGGCGATCAAGAACCTGATCTCCGAAAGCTCGACACAGGTGAACGAGGGCGTCAACATTGTCAGCAGCACCGGCGAGGCGCTAAGCGACATGATCAGCCGTATCGACATCATCAACAGCTTCGTTGCCGATATTGCGGCTGCCGCCCGCGATCAGGCGACCGGCGTCAACGAGGTGAGCGTGGCGATCCGCAACATGGACACGATCACCCAGCAGAATTCCGGCATGGTCGAGCGTACGTCTGCCGAGACCCGCAGGCTGAAGGATGGGGTCGAGAACCTCATCGAACTGCTGCAGCGTTTCCGCGCTCGCGCCGAAGGTCGGCAGGTTGCCGGTACTGCCCGCCGCGCGGCCTGAAAAATCCAGGCAAAATCCGGGCAGGCGCTGCAAAAAACCGCAATCCCTGCCCGGCGGATAATTCCCTAGTTTGAAAAGATGGGTTATGGGAACGCCATGACCATCAAGCCACTCATCATTCTTCCCGATCCCGTTCTCCGTCAGGTTTCCAAGCCGATCGAGCGGGTCGACGCCGATCTCCAGCGCCTTACGGACGATATGCTGGAAACCATGTATGACGCACCGGGCATCGGCCTTGCCGCAATCCAGGTCGGCGTTCCGCGCCGCATGCTGGTCATCGATCTTTCGAAGGAAGGCGAGGAAAAGCAGCCGCTCGTCTTCATCAATCCGGAGATTGTCAGCTCCTCGGATGACCGTTCCGTCTATGAGGAAGGCTGCCTTTCCATTCCCGACTATTATGCGGAAGTCGAACGTCCCGCGAAGGTCACCGTCAAATATCTGGACCGCGAAGGCAAGGAACAGAGCGTGGAGGCCGACGGTCTCCTGGCGACCTGCCTCCAGCACGAGATCGACCACCTGAATGGCGTGCTCTTCATCGATCATATCTCGCGGCTGAAGCGCGAAATGGTCATCAAGAAGTTCACCAAGGCTGCCAAGTCCAAGGTACTCTGAGCGACCCGCAGCGGTGCGTACGAATGATTTCGAGCGGGCTTGATTGTGAGCCCGTAAACCCGTTTGAAGACGGTTGATCCTCAATTGGCGAGATAGAATGTCTCTTCGTATCGTTTTCATGGGAACGCCCGACTTTTCCGTCCCGACGCTGCGCCTGCTCGTCGAAGCCGGCCATCAGATCGTGGCTGTCTATACTCAGCCGCCGCGGCCGGGCGGACGGCGCGGGCTCGACCTCCAGAAGTCGCCAGTACATCAGGCGGCCGAGCTGCTCGGCCTGCCGGTCTTTACGCCTGTCAATTTTAAAGATCCTGAAGAGCGTGAGCGCTTCCGTGCGCTGGGTGCCGATGTCGGCGTCGTCGTTGCCTATGGCCTGCTGCTGCCCGAGGCCATCCTGACCGGCACGCGTTACGGCTGCTATAATGGCCATGCCTCGCTGCTGCCGCGCTGGCGCGGTGCTGCTCCCATCCAGCGGGCGATCATGGCCGGCGACGAGAAGACCGGCATGATGGTCATGAAGATGGACAAGGGCCTCGATACCGGCGATGTCGCGCTGACCCGCGAAGTCGAGATCGGCCCGAACATGACTGCTGGCGAACTGCACGACCGCCTGATGCAAACAGGCGCAAAGGCGATGGCTGAGGCCATGGTCAAGCTGGAGATGGACGATCTGCCGCTGACCCCGCAGCCGGCCGAAGGTGTGCTCTATGCCGCCAAGATCGACAAGGCGGAAACGCGTATCGATTTCAGCCGCGACGCCAAGGACGTTCATAACCATATCCGCGGCCTCGCACCTTTCCCGGGCGCCTGGTTCGAACTCGAAAGCAATGGCAAGGCGGAGCGCGTCAAGGTGCTCGGCTCCGAACTTGCGGCGGGTGAGGGCGCAGCCGGTGCACTTCTGACCGATGGTCTCGTCGTCGCCTGCGGGGCGGGCGCCGTCCGCCTCACGAAGCTTCAGAAGGCCGGCGGCAAACCGCTCGCCGCAGCCGACTTCCTGCGCGGCACGCCGCTTGCTGCGGGCACGAGGCTCGTCTGATGCCGCGATACCGCATGATCGTCGAATATGACGGCGGCCCCTATGTCGGATGGCAGCGACAGGACAACGGACCCTCGGTGCAGGGCGCGATCGAAAAGGCGATTTTCTCGGCAAGCGGCGATACCGTGTCCGTCCGCGGCGCGGGCCGCACCGATTCCGGCGTCCACGCCATGGGGCAGGTCATCCATGCCGACCTTTCGAAGGACTGGTCGCCCTTCAAGCTGCAGAATGCACTGAATGCCCATCTGAAGCTTGCGGGTGAGAAAGTGGCGATCCTTGATGTCGAGACCGCGAGCGAATTCTTCGACGCCCGCTTTTCCGCACTCCGCCGGCACTATCTCTACCGCATCATCAGCCGCCGCGCTCCGTTGGCGCTGGAAGCGGGCAAGGCCTGGTGGGTGCCTAAGATATTGGATCACGAGGTCATGCATGCCGCAGCCCAGACGCTCGTCGGCAAGCATGATTTCTCGACTTTCCGTTCGGCTCACTGCCAGGCAAACAGCCCTGTGCGCACCCTCGATCGGCTGGATGTGACCCGTAGCGGCGAACTGATCGAGATCCGTGCCACCGCCCAGAGCTTCCTGCACAACCAGATTCGCTCCTTTGCAGGAACGCTGAAGCTCGCGGGAGAGGGCAAGTGGACACCTGACGATGTACGGGCAGCGTTGGACGCGCGCGACCGTAAGGCCTGCGGCCCCGTAGCGCCGCCCGACGGGCTCTATTTCATGCAGGTGGATTATCCGGAGGTGATCATCGACCGGCGCAAACAGGCCGATGAAAACGATAACGACGACGATCTATCGTAATCCGGCCTACGGCGCGTATCAGGATCTTCGCCAAGGAAGAGGGTGAAGTCGTCAACCGATTACCCCGGAGAGACGCCGAGGAAGTTGAACAGATATTCTGACACTATCATCGGCGGCACCATAAGCGCCAAAGTGAGCCCGCCGACCGTTAGAACTTGCCCGTGGCAGATCATCCGCAGAACACGCGCCAGCGCGAAGATTTGTGCGAGCGCATTAACTAGGAGCAGCAATCGTACGATGTCGATTGAACCTGGCATGAAAAAGACAAGCGCCAGCAGCAATCCATTGATGTAAGCGAGTGGCACGCTGAGCCAATTGACACTGACGATGACAGGCGCGAAACGCTCCCCCATGCGCAAGGCAAACAATAGCAGGCCAGCAAAGATCAGCGGCACGATCCAGCTGCTGAGTTCGATCAGCCCTAGCCGGAAATAGAAGGTAAACCCGACATCAGCCTCTGGCGGCATCGATCTTAGATAGCCGTTGCGTAACGTAAGCCAGGTGATTCCCGTTGGCGGCAGGCACCAGATGATCGCCCAGAAGGATCGGTTGACCCCGCGATCCGATATGTCGAGGAAGCGAAAACCGCGCGGATCGAGCTTGATCAGCAACCAGATGCCGGCGAGATAATATTGGACCTCTCTAAAGCCCGGCATTCTCAAACCAACGCTCAATGAAGGTCTCGTAGATCGCCGTCAGCGTCTCCAGATCCGCAACGGCGACCCGTTCGTCGACCATGTGCATGGTCTGGCCGACAAGGCCGAATTCCACGACCGGGCAATAATCCTTGATGAAGCGCGCATCCGAGGTGCCGCCTGTGGTCGACAGCGCCGGCGATGCGCCTGTGACGGTCTCGACCGCCGAGGACAGCGAGGCGATCAGCGCATTGTTGCGCGTCAGAAAAACATGGCTCGGGCGGTCGGCCCAGATGATCTCATATTTCACCGGCTCGCGATCCGGCCGCAATGCACCGTCCGCAGCTGCCGCATCGAGGCGCCGGATGATGTCAGCTCGCAGCGTATCGGCCGTCCAGGTGTCGTTGAAGCGGATGTTGAAGCTCGCAGAGGCCCTGGCCGGAATGACGTTTGTTGCCGGATTGCCGACATCGATGGTTGTCACTTCGAGGTTGGACGGCTGGAAATTGTCGGTGCCGGCGTCGAAGGGCGGATCCATGAGCGCCTGGGTCAGTTGCAGCATGCCGCGCACCGGATTATCGGCAAGATGCGGATAGGCCGCATGCCCTTGCACGCCGTGCACGACGATCTTGCCGGACAGAGAACCGCGCCGGCCGATCTTGATCATGTCGCCGAGCTTGTTCGGATTGGTTGGCTCACCGACGACGCAGGCATCCCATGTCTCGCCGCGCTCCGCCGCCCACTGCAACAGCTTGATCGTCCCGTTGATCGACGGGCCTTCCTCGTCACCTGTGATCAGGAGGGAAATCGAGCCCTTCGGTGCGCCATGCTTTTCGACATGCCGGGCAACGGCGGCGGCAAAGCAGGCAATGCCGCCCTTCATATCGACCGAGCCGCGGCCGAACAGCTCGCCATTGGCGATCTCGGCGGCAAAGGGGGGATGCGTCCAGGCACCTTCGTCACCGACGGGCACCACATCGGTATGGCCTGCAAACATCAGATGCGGCCCCTCGCTACCGAGGCGGGCATAGAGGTTCTCGACATCAGGCGTGCCAGCTTCCTTCGCAACCACTCGGTCGACCTTGAAACCGAGCGGGGACAGCATCGCTTCCAGCGCGGAAAGCGCGCCGCCTTCTGCGGGCGTCACGGACGGGCAGCGGATCAGGGTCTGAAGATTGGCAACAGGATTCGTGGCGGTCATGGCGGTCGAATTATCCGGTGGGAATGGCAAAGGCGTGGCAAGGCGTGAGGCCGCCTCGCCTAAAAGACGCCGATTGTTTACCGAATCAATATCGGGCTGTCATCAATCTCGGAGCAGTTCGTTGATGCCCGTCTTGGAACGGGTCTTCTCGTCGACGCGCTTGACGATCACGGCGCAATAGAGGTTAGGCGCCTGCTGGCCGTTTGCCATCGTCTTGTCTGATGGCAGCGAGCCCGCAACGACGACCGAATAGGGCGGTACTTCGCCATAGCTGATCTCGCCGGTAGCGCGGTCGACGATCTTGGTCGACTTGCCGATGAAGACGCCCATGCCGAGCACCGAGCCTTCACGTACGATGCAGCCTTCGACGACTTCCGAACGCGCACCGATGAAGCAGTTATCCTCGATGATCGTCGGGCCGGCCTGCATGGGCTCCAGAACGCCGCCAATGCCGACGCCGCCCGAGAGATGCACATGCTTGCCGATCTGCGCGCAGGAACCGACGGTGGCCCAGGTGTCGACCATCGTGCCTTCGCCGACATAGGCGCCGAGGTTGACGAAGGACGGCATCAGGATGGCGTTAGGAGCGATATAGGCTGAGCGGCGCACGACCGCATTCGGCACGGCGCGGAAGCCGGCGGCGCGGAACTGATTTTCGCCCCAGCCTTCGAACTTCGATGGCACCTTGTCCCACCAGGTTGCCTGACCGGGACCGCCCTTGACGACTTCCATGTCATTAAGGCGGAAAGACAGCAGCACCGCCTTCTTCAGCCACTGATTGACCTTCCAGGTGCCGTCGGCGCCGCGCTCGGCCACACGTGCCTTGCCCTCGTCGAGCAGGTTAAGAGCCGCCTCGACCGCATCGCGGACCTCGCCTTTGGTCGACGTGTTCACATTGTCGCGATTGTCGAAGGCAGTTTCGACGGTCTTTTCGAGGGATGCGAGGTCGATGGCGCTCATGGGAATTCCTTAAACTTCGATCTTTATCGTGGAGACAGCGGAGTCTCCGGAATTGCGGTTGGCGGGCTGTAACCCGATCTACAGCATGCGCCCGTAAAATGGAATGATTTTTCGGACAAGATCATATCTGGATTCAAGGCGTTATAGCGACATATCCGATCACTTGTGACCGGTGATACTGAAAGGCATTTCGATATGGCAAAGGCAAGAAACGGCGGTGGACGGCGCAAGGACGGCGTCTGGGATCCGTTGAAGAGCAGTTCGAGCGACAGGCAGCGCGCGGAAGCGGTTCCGAAGACGCCGCAGACGCTCTCGCCGGCCTATCGCCTTGCCTATGTGGATGAGGATTTCCTCTGCCGCGAGGAGCTGCGCCCGATCCGCCTGCAGCTCGAACTCCTGAAAGTCGAGATGATGATGGCCGAGCGCGGCATCAAATCGACCGTCGTCATGTTTGGCGGCGCCCGCATTCCGGCCCCCGGCCAGAGCGCCTGGGCAGCCCGCAACGAGACCCAGCGTTCAAACCTCGAAGCTGCATCGGTCTACTACGACGAAGCTCGCAAATTCGCCCGCCTCTGCTCGCGTTATGCAGCCGGTTTCGATTTCCATGAATATGTCGTCGTTACCGGTGGTGGCCCCGGCGTCATGGAGGCGGGAAACCGCGGTGCGGCGGATGAGGGAGCCCCTTCGATCGGCCTCAACATCGTGCTGCCGCACGAGCAGGCACCGAATGCCTATGTGACGCCCGAGCTCAGCTTCAACTTCCATTATTTCGCGATTCGCAAGATGCATTTCATGGTGCGCGCCAAGGCGGTCGCAGTCTTCCCCGGCGGCTTCGGCACGCTGGACGAATTCTTCGAATGCCTGACGCTGATCCAGACCGGCCGTATGGAGCGCATCCCACTGTTGCTCTTCGGCTCGAAATTCTGGCACAGCATCATCAATTTCGAGGCTCTTGCCGAATTCGGGACGATCGCGCCTGAGGACGTGAACCTCATCAGCTTCGTTGATACCGCCGATGAGGCATGGAAGATCGTGCAGGATTTCTACGAGCACCGCGAATAGAGCAGTTCAAGCCAAACTGGTCAGCGGCTTTACGCCCGGCACAAATGAAAAACCCCTCCTCCCGTGGACGGGAAGAGGGCTTCGAGTGAGGGGCAAACCCCTCGCGATATCCAGGGAACGCTTTATTATTCCCTTCAAAGGAAGGGCTGGTCAGGCATGTCGTCGATCGAGATCACGCCGTCCTTGTTGCGGTCCATGCGATCGAAGAACTTGTTGAAGGCGGTTTCCGCTTCCTGCTTGCTGATCTGGCCGTTCTGGTCGGTGTCGATACGCCCCATCATCATGGTGATTGCCATGAAGCGGGCATTGTCATGCATCCAGTGGTGGCCGTCGTGGCCGTGACGGCCATGGTCCTTGTCGTCGCCTGCCTGCGGCGCCACATTCTGATCCGCATCGCCCTGCTTGGCCGAGACCGCTTCACGACGCGCCTTGAACTGTGCTTCGCGGTACGCGCGGATTTCGCCTGGCGTCAGCGAGCCGTCATGGTTGGTGTCGATGGCGGCGAAGATCTTCTCCATGCCATCGGTCGCCTCCTGCTTGGTAATCTGCCCGTCCTTGTTCGTGTCGAACTGTTTCAGCATGCGCACGAAGAGGATTTCGCGGAAGGCCGCGCCACGCGGACCGCCCATCATGCCATGCTCCATTTTTCCATGGTGGCCTGGATGATCAGCCTGATCGCCTGGTGCTGCGAAGCTGGCCCCGGCGGCTGCGCCGAGAAGAAGAACAGAGGAAAGCGCCGTCAGGATAAGCTTGTTGCGGTACATGTCAGTGCGTCCTTTCGTAGGATGTCCCTCGATACGAAAGGTAGGACCGAACCCTGCCACGGCCCAGTTAAACATCTGTAAGATGGATGAAGCTTTGGTAAGTTAGGTCGTAATCTTCTTCAGGAAATCAGCGAGATCGTCGGTGACGAAATCGATGTGGTCGTCCTCGCCGCTCGTTCTCTCCCACCATTCGACGACAGTCTCTTCCAGATTGCGCGGCACGAGCAGAACGGTCTGCATGCCGAGCGCTTTCGGTACGGTGAGATTGCGCGGCAGATCCTCGAACATCGCAGCCTTGCCCGTCTCGACCTTCTTCAACGCCGTGAACTTGTCGTAGGTCGCCTGTGCCGGCTTCGGCAGATAGTCGGCCGCGACGATATCGAAGATGTCGTCGAAATGGTCGAGGATGCCGAGCGCACCGGCCGTCGCCTGTGCATGCTGGACGCTGCCGTTGGTGAAGATGAACTTACGGCCTGGCAGGGCCTTGATCGCATCGGCAAGGTCCTGCTGCGGGGTGAGCGCCGAATAATCGATCGCATGCGCCTTTTCGAGAAAGTCGTTGGGATCCACCCCGTGATGGATCATCAACCCCTGCAGCGTCGTGCCGTGATCGTAGTAGTACTGCTTCTGCAGCTTCCGGGCCTCCTCCTGCTCCATTTGCAGGAGCGCCGAGACATAGGCCGTCATGTTCTTGTCGATCTGCGCGAAGAGATTGACGTGATGCGGATAGAGCGTGTTGTCGAGGTCGAAGACCCATTCGGTCACATGCTCGAAATCGTTTTTGGTAGGTGTGCGGTCGATCTTTGTCATAGCCGCCCTTATGGCATGGTCGCCGCGGGAAACCAAAGGCTTTTGCTTGCAGCTCCTGCCTGCCAAGGTTCTCCCAAAAATGCCGCCAGATTTTCACAACTTCAGAGAGATTTTGGCTGACTTTCGCCATCGATCGCTGGTGACCTCCGCCTGCGTCAGACAGGGGGACCCGCAAGGGTGAAGTCGCATGAAGATTGTTCTGATAAACCCGCCGCATACCGCAATCGGCAGCCGTATTCCCGATGATCATCTTCCACCGCTCGGGCTTCTTTCGGTTGGAGGTCCGCTGATCGACGATGGTCACGCCGTCAGGCTCATCGATGCAGAATTCGGGCCGATGACGGTTGCAGACATTGTCAGCCGAGTGGTGGCTGACAGTCCCGATCTGGTGCTGATCGGCCATTCCGGCTCGACGTCGGCGCATCCCACAGCCCGCGTGATCGCAGAAGCTATCAAGCGCGGCGATCCCAAAATCTCCATCATCTATGGCGGCGTGTTCCCGACCTATCACTGGCGAGAGGTGCTGGCCGAGACCGAGGCATTCGATATCCTCGTGCGCGGCGAGGGCGAGGAAACCATGCGGCGCCTAGCCGATGCCCTGGCGACGAACCGCCCGCCCGCGACCATCCCCGGAATCGCCTTTCGCGATGGCCACGGTGAAATCCTGGCAACGCAGCCGGCACAGGCGATCGCCGATCTCGATGCTTATCGCGTCGGCTGGGAACTGATCGACCATCGCAACTATAGCTACTGGGGCGGCAAGCGTGCCGTCGTCATGCAGTTTTCCCGCGGCTGTCCGCATCTCTGCAATTATTGCGGCCAGCGTGGTTTCTGGACCCGTTGGCGTCATCGTTCGCCGGAGCTTTTCGCCCGGGAGATTGCACGGCTCTATCGCGAAGAGGGCGTCGAGCTCATCAATCTCGCCGACGAGAACCCGACATCCTCGCGAAAAGCCTGGCTGGCCTTCCTCGAAGCGATGATTGCCGAGAATGTGCCGGTGCAGATCGTCGGTTCGACGCGGGCGGATGATATCGTCCGCGATGCCGATATCCTGCACCTCTACCGAAGGGCGGGTGTCGTGCGCTGGCTGCTCGGCATGGAAAACACCGATGAGGCGACGCTTGCCCTGATCAAGAAGGGCGGCGCCAAGGCGACCGACCGGGAAGCGATCCGCCTTTTGCGCCAGCACGATATCCTCTCCATGGCGACCTGGGTCGTTGGTTTCGAGGAGGAGAGGCTGAGTGATCTCTGGCGCGGCTTCCGGCAGTTGCTCTCCTATGATCCCGACCAGATCCAGGCGCTCTATGTGACGCCGCATCGCTGGACGCCCTTCTTCCGCATCGCTCGCGAGCGGCAGGTAATCGAGACCGATATCCGCAAATGGGACTACAAGCATCAGGTCCTGAAGATGCGGTATCTCAACCCGATCGTGCTGGTCGCCTGCGTCAAGCTGATCGAGGTCGCGGTCCAGGCGCGCCCGAAGGCGCTGCTGCGCATCCTTTTTCATCGCGATCCGGAACAGCGCCATTCCATGCGCTGGTACACGCAGATGGGCCGCCGCGTCTGGTTCCACGAGATCCGCGAATTCCTCTTCCGCCGCCGCCATCTCAAGGAAGGTCCGACGCTTGAGACATTCTGGGGCGCGCCGCAGGATGCGGAGGAGGAATCGATGCTGCGCCCGCAGCGGCATGTGAAGAGCCTCGACGCTGCGGAATAAAATAGACGCCCGATTTTCGGCGGACGACACAGGCGCGGAGTGCTAGAAAGCGGACATGCTTTTCCAACGCCCCGATGATGACACGCTTTATGATGCCCTGATCGCGCGCAGCGCCGATTATGAGGGCCAGGCCTATGTCTGCGTGAAGACGACAGGCATCTTCTGCCGTCTGACCTGCCCGGCGCGCAAGCCGAAGCGGGAAAACACCATCTTCTTCGACACGATCGCCGCCTGCATGCATTCGGGCTTCCGCCCGTGCCAGCGCTGCAAGCCGCTGGAACAGCCGGGCCGCGAGCCGATCGTCGACATGCTGCTGGCGCGGCTCGACAGCGAACCGGAGGTGCGCTGGACCGAAGACGAGCTTGTGCGCAGGGGATATGATCCATCGACCGTCCGCCGCGCTTTCAAGCGAGCGCTCGGCATGACCTTTCACGATATCGTCCGTTATCGGCGGTTGGGCGAGGCGGCCCGGCAGCTCGCCGATGGCGCCCGCGTCATCGACGTGCAATTCGAAGCGGGATATGAATCGGGAAGCGGCTTCCGAGCGGCTTTCCAGCGGCTGGTCGGGAAGGCGCCGGCGCTTTCGCAAAACCGCGAACTGCTCTTTGCCGACTGGTTCGACACACCGCTCGGGCCGATGATAGCAGTCGCCGACAAGACGCATCTACATCTCCTCGAATTTCACGACCGCAAGGCTTTACCGACCGAACTCGAAGCGCTGCAGAAGCGTGTCCGCTCCTCGGTCGCGATCGGTCGCACGCCTGTTATCGACCAGATCGAAACGGAGATCAGGGACTATTTCGAAGGGCGGCTAACCACATTCAAGACGCCGCTGGCACTTGGCGGCACGCCCTTCGAAAAGCATGTCTGGGCAAAGCTTATCGAAATTCCCGTCGGCCAGACGCGCCCCTATGGCGATCTCGCAAGAGAGATGGAAAGGCCGGAGGTGGTGCGTGCCGTCGGCCGCGCCAACGGCGCCAACCAACTCGCGATCATCGTGCCTTGCCATCGCGTCCTCGGCGCGGACGGCTCATTGACGGGTTATGGCGGCGGGCTCTGGCGCAAGCAATGGCTGCTTCGGCACGAGGAAAAAATCAGTGCACATAAGATGGAGAGGACAGCATGAACCAGATTGAGAAGGCCGAGTTTTTCGGCACGCTGCATCGCAAGGGCAATCCCCTTATTCTCTACAACATCTGGGATGCCGGAACGGCCAAGGCTGTGACGGAGGCCGGTGCGAAGGCACTCGCGACTGGAAGCTGGTCCGTCGCGGCAGCCAATGGTTATGGCGACGGCCAGAAGCTGCCAATGGATGTGCTTATCGAGACGGCGCGCTCGATCACGGCCGTCAACGACCTGCCGCTCTCGGTTGATTTCGAAGGCGGCTATTCCACGGAACCCGCCGGTGCCGCGGCCAATGTCGCAAAGCTCATCGAGACCGGCGCCGTAGGGATCAATTTCGAGGACCAGCGCGTCGGCGAGACCGGCCTTCATCCCATCGAAGCGCAAGCAGCACGCATCCGCGCGATCAGGGAAATGGCCAAGGCACGGGGTATCGATTTCTTCATCAACGCCCGCACCGATCTCTTCCTTCAGGAAGGTGACGGCTCCAGGCACGCAGGGTTGGTCGATGCGGCGATCGAGCGCGGCAAGGCTTATGCGGCGGCAGGCGCCAGCGGCTTCTTCGTGCCGGGCCTGATTGAACCGGCCTTGATCGAAAAAGTCTGCGCTGCATCCACGCTGCCGGTCAATATCATGATGAAGGCGGGTGCGCCCGATCCGGCGGCCCTCGCAAGGCTTGGTGTTTCGCGCATCAGCTATGGACCCGGCCCGTATCGGGCCATGATGGAAAAGCTGAAAGAAGCCGCGGCCGCGATCTATTCGGCGATCTGATTATTGTTGGCGAAGCTTTTCTGTGTGGCGATGGCCTGAGCTATGAAATTTCGAATGATGGAAGAGCGCTCGTCACGCCGGGTGGCGAGCGCCAACCGTGCTGTCGGTGCTTCGCCCGCAATTGCAATGTAGCGAACGCCGGGAACATTGATCTTCGTCATGTCCGCCGGGACGATCGAGACGCCGAGACCAACTGCGATCAGGCTGGCGATCGAGGTGATCTGCGGCGCCGACTGGCCGAGCTGTGGTTCAAATCCCGCTCGCCGGCATGCGGCCATGATATCGTCGAAGAAGCCCGCACCCGCCTCGCGTGGAAAGAGAACGAAGCTTTCTCGGGCCAGCGCGTCGAGGCGCAATGTCCGCATCTCGGACAGCGGATGCTTTACCGGAACCACGATGACCATTGGGTCTTCGGCCAGCAGCTGACATCGAACCTGCAACTCATCACCACTACCTGGGCGGATAAAGACAGCGTCTAGCTCTTCCCCATCGAGCCGCTCCAGCAGTTGCGTGGTAGGCGCCTCCTCTAGGCTGAATTTGACGGCTGCATATTTCTCGCGAAAGGCGTTCACGATGGCGGGCACGACCGGATTGAACACCGCAGAGCTGGTGAAGCCGACCCGCAGCCGCCCGCTCTGGCCGCGCGCCGCCCGGAGGGCGGATTGTTTGGCCTGTTCCGCCTGAAGCAAAATCGCCCGGGCTTCCGGCAGGAAAGCACCGCCTGCCTCCGTCAGTTCCGCACCGTTCGACAGGCGGCGGAAAAGGGGTGCGCCAATCTCGTTTTCAAGATCACGTATCTGGTTGCTGAGTGGCGGCTGGCCGATGCCGACCTTCCGCGCGGCGCGCGTGAAATTGAGTTCTTCTGCGACAGCAATGAAATAGCGAAGATGACGAAGCTCCATGTGATACTTTTAAAGTATCGTATTCACCTGTGCAATATATTGGAACTACCTCTCCTGCACCGCCACATGACGGAACGAGCCGCCTCTATGTGACGGTTACGCTAGGACAGGAGTTCAAGATGAGTTCAATCGAAAAGCAGTTTCTCATTACCGGCGTCAGCTCGGGCTTTGGCCGCGCCTTTGCGCAGGCCGCATTGGAGAAGGGGCATCGCGTGGTGGGAACCGTGAGGGATGAGGAAGCTGCAGCCCTGTTCGAGAGCTTGGCGCCGGGTCGTGCAATGGCGGTCCGCCTGGACGTTACCGATATCGAAGCAATCGAACCGGCCGTCGCTGGTATCGAGAGAGCAATCGGCCCGGTGGACGTTCTCATCAACAATGCCGGCTACGGGCACGAGGGGACATTGGAGGAATCGCCGATCGAGGAGATGCGCCGGCAATTCGAGGTCAATGTCTTCGGCGCCGTCGGAATGATGAAGGCCGTTCTGCCGTTCATGCGCCGGCGGCGGGCCGGTCACATCATCAACATCACATCGATGGGCGGGTTCATCACCATGCCGGGCATCGCTTATTATTGCGGCAGCAAATTTGCGCTCGAAGGCATCAGCGAGGTTTTGGCGAAGGAAGTGAAGGCGTTCGGCATCGCAGTCACGGCGGTCGCTCCCGGCTCATTCCGCACCGACTGGGCCGGACGATCGATGATCCGCACCGACAGGAGCATCGCCGACTATGATTCGCTCTTCGATCCTATCCGCAGGGGCCGCGAGGAAAAGAGCGGCAAACAGGCAGGCGATCCTCGCAAAGCGGCCGCCGCCGTATTGGCGCTGGTCGAGGCTGAAAACCCGCCCGTGCATCTCTTGCTCGGCGCCGATGCGCTGACGCTTGTTCGCGACAAGCTGAAGAGCCTGAGTGCTGAAATCGATGCCTGGGAAGACCTGACGCTCTCGACGAGCTTTGCCGAAGCATAAGAAAAGGCGCCCGGAAGGGCGCCTTTTTCGATCAGGGTACGATCAGCGTGCCGACGCCGTGCTCGGTGAAGATTTCGAGCAGCACGGAATGGGCCGTCTTGCCGTTCAGGATAACGACGCCCTGCACGCCCGCCTTGATGGCGTCGATGCAGGTTTCGACCTTCGGGATCATGCCGCCGGAAATCGTGCCGTCGGCAATCAGCGCATGCGCTTCGGCGACGGAAAGCTCCTTGATGAGCTTGCCCTGCTTGTCGAGCACACCGGGCACATCCGTCAGGAACAGCAAGCGGGTAGCGTTCAGCGCGCCGGCGATGGCGCCCGCGAAAGTGTCGGCGTTGATGTTGTAGGTCGCGCCGTCGCGGCCCGGAGCAACCGGCGCGATGACCGGGATCATCTCGGAGCGGGCGAGAAGGTCGAGCAGCGTGCGGTCGACTTCGACAACTTCGCCGACGAAGCCGAGATCAAGCACGCGCTCGATGTTGGAATCGGGGTCCTTGACGGTCTTGCGGGCCTTTTCGGCAAAGACCATGTTGCCGTCCTTGCCGCAAAGGCCGATTGCCCATTCGCCGGTCTGGTTGATCAGCGCAACGATTTCCTTGTTGATCGAGCCGGCAAGCACCATTTCGACGATCTCGACCGTCTTCTGGTCGGTAATGCGCAGGCCGCCTTCGAATTTGGATTCGATACCCATCTTCGTCAGCATCGCGCCGATCTGCGGACCACCGCCATGCACGACGATCGGGTTGACGCCGGACTGCTTCAAAAGGGCGATATCGCTGGCGAAGGCCTTGCCGAGCTCGGGATTGCCCATGGCATGGCCACCGTACTTCACGACGATCGTCTTGTTTTCGTAGCGCTGCATGAAGGGCAGCGCCTGGGCGAGAAGACGTGCCTGGATTTCGCTTTCGGACTCGTTCATGGGGGACCCCGTGGAATTGATCGCGGCCTTTTATCTCAAGTTTTTGACAGAGGGAATAATCCGGCACGCAATAGTTTTTCGTATCTAAGGCCGACCTGGGAACGTGCCAGCGCATATTGAAACTATCGCACTGAAACTACCGTACCGGAAATCGTTCATTCGAGGGCGCCATGACTGGGGATTTTGCAGATTTACTCGGCCGGGTAGCGCTTGGCGACCGCAAGGCCTTTGCCGCGCTCTATAACCAGACCAGTCCGAAACTTCTGGCGATCTGCCTTCGTATTCTTGGAAGCAGGAACGAGGCGGAAGAGGTGCTTCAGGAGGTCTATATCAAGATATGGCAGCGCGCCGGTGCCTTTACGGCTGGCTCCTCGACATCGGTCGCCTGGCTTGCGGCAATTGCCCGCAATCAGTCGATCGATGCGTTGCGGGCGCGCAAGCCGGTCGCCGACGAAATCGACAAAGCGTTCGATCTTGCCGATGCTGGTCCCGATCCTGAAGCGCAAGTCGTGATTAAGGATGAAGGAAGGCGGATTGACACCTGCATGGAAGAGTTGGAAGCTGATCGTGCGGTCGCGGTGAAACGGGCTTATGTCGAAGGGCTGAGCTATCAGGAACTGGCCGATCAGTTTGGTGTCCCGCTGAACACGGTGAGGACATGGCTAAGACGCAGCCTGCTGAAACTGAGAGAGTGCATGGAACGATGACATCGCCCGACAAAAGTAAGGGAGACCGCTCCCGGGATGAGGTTCTCGCCGGCGAATATGTGCTGGGCGTCCTCTCCCTTCAGGATCGCAGGATCGTCGAGGAGCGCATGCGCCGCGACCGGCCGTTTGCCGCCATCGTCAGCCGCTGGGAGGTCAACCTTTCCAGCTTCAACGATGAATATGGCACGGCCGCGCCAAGCCACGAGACCTTCAAGCAGATCGAGGCGCGCCTCTTCGCCAATGCCGAAAGTGAGCCGCGTTTTTCGCACGGCCTCTGGAACTCCGCCGGTTTCTGGCGCTCGCTGACATTTGCCTCGCTTGCGGTCACCTTGGGTGTCATCGCCTTTGCCTCCGGTCTCGTGCCCCAGCCTCCGGCATCGCCGCCGCTGGTGGCGGACCTCTCGGGACAGAACAATCAAGTCAATCTGACGGCCTCCTACGATATCCAGAGCGGCCGGCTGAAGATCGTGCCGGTTGCGGCTGGCAAGCCGGAGGAGAAGTCTCTGGAGCTATGGCTCGTACCGGGTAGCGGGACGCCTCACTCTCTCGGCGTTTTCCGACCGGGCATGAACGGCGAATTGCTGATCCCCACCGATATGCGCAGCCAGATTTCCGATGGCGTGACGCTGGCCGTCAGCCTGGAGCCATTCGGCGGTTCGCCCACACATCAGCCGTCAGGCCCCGTAATCGCCAGCGGTTCGATCCACAGGCCGTAAAATAAAATCATTGTCCTGAAACTCTTCTGCAGCGCCTTCCGTAGTTACTGATATCCGGGCGGCGCAAGGCATAAAGCCGGCGGCTGCGACCGGATGCAGAGGAGAAAAATCATGATCAAGTCCGCATTGCGTGCTGCAGCGCTCGCCGCCACCTTTTCCGCTATCGCATTCGCTGCTCAGGCAAAGAACCCGATAGTCGGCGGTGCTGCGATGTATGCGAACAAGAACATCGTCGAGAATGCCGTCAATTCCAAGGATCACACCACCCTGGTTGCTGCCGTGAAGGCAGCCGGCCTTGTCAGCACGCTGGAAGGCAAGGGGCCTTTCACCGTCTTCGCGCCGACCAATGAAGCCTTCGCTGCCCTGCCGGAAGGCACTGTCGCTACGTTGCTGAAGCCGGAAAACAAGGGCAAGCTCGTCAAGATTCTGACCTGCCATGTCGTTGCCGCCGATGCCATGTCGAAGACCGTCGCCAAGATGATCAAGGACGACGGCGGCGAGCACGACATCAAAACGGTCGGCGGCTGCGTGCTCAAGGCAAAGGAAAGCATGGGCAAGATCACGCTGACGGATGAAAATGGCGGTGTCGCCCACGTCACCATCGCCGACGTCAAACAGTCGAACGGCGTCATCCACGTCGTCGACGAAGTGCTGCTGCCGAAGATGTAAATTCAAATACCGGCTGTCTGAGGCGCCCTTCTGGGCGCCTCTTTTTATTTCCAGTTGCTGACGCCGACCGTTTCGGCAATCGCCTGCCGCAGCTCGTCCAATCCTTCGTTCTTTTCCGAGGAGGTGGAAAGCACAGCCGGATAAGCGGCGGGACGCTTGCGGATCTTCTCCGATGTTTCGGCCAACAGCTTTGGCACGGCAGGCGCTTTGATCTTGTCTGTCTTGGTCAGCACGATCTGGTAGGAGACGGCCGCCTTGTCGAGCAGCGTCAGCACGTCATCGTCGTTCTTCTTAATGCCGTGGCGGCTGTCGATCAGCACATAGACGCGCTTCAGCGTCGAGCGGCCGCGCAAATAGTCGAAGACGAGCTTTGTCCAGTTATCCACCTGCTCCTTCGGCGCCTGTGCATAGCCATAGCCCGGCATATCGACCAGCGCCATCGGCGGCAGGTCGTTGCCTTCGCCGGAATAGCCGTCCGGAACGAAGTAGTTGAGCTCCTGCGTACGTCCCGGCGTATTGGAGGTGCGCGCCAGACCTTTCTGACCGACCAGCGCGTTGATCAGCGATGATTTGCCGACATTCGACCGGCCGGCGAAAGCGACTTCCAGGGGGCCTTCCGGCGGAAGGAATTTCATGGAAGGCACGCCGCGGATGAATATCCAGGGGTGGCCGAAGAGCGGCTTTGCGATTTCAGTCATATGAATTCTGCAATCTCCGGGTTCGTAATGAAACCGGCTTCATGTTTTTAAGACGTATTGTCAAGGTTCGCACGGCTGAGCGCTTCTGCGGCCCGAAACAAAAAGCCCCGCCGAAGCAGGGCTTTTCGACTATTTCGATGGCGCCGGTTTTCGCTTGAACAGGCCCTTCAGATTGTCGAAGAGCTCGATCTTCACGCCGTGGCGCTTCATGATGACCGACTGCTGGATGACCGAGAGCGTGTTGTTCCAGGCCCAGTAGATCACGAGGCCTGCCGGGAAGCTTGCAAGCATGAAGGTGAAGACCAGCGGCATCCAGTTGAAGATCATCGCTTGCGTCGGATCCGGCGGGGTCGGGTTCATGCGCATCTGCACGAACATGGTGACACCCATGATCAGCGGCCAGACGCCGAGATGCAGCAAGGCCGGTGCTTCGAAGGGCAGCAGGCCGAAGAGGTTGACTATCGTCGTCGGATCGGGTGCCGAAAGGTCCTTGATCCAGCCGAAGAACGGTGCATGCCGCATCTCGATGGTGATGTAGATCACCTTATAGAGTGAGAAGAAGATCGGAATCTGCAGCGCAACCGGCCAGCAGCCGGCGATCGGGTTGATCTTCTCTTCCTTGTAGAGCTGCATCGTCGCCTGCTGCAGGCCCATGCGGTCGTCGCCGAATTTGGCCTTCAGCTCTTCCATCTTCGGCTGCATGCGCTTCATGTTCGCCATCGAAGCGTACTGCTTGCTGGCGAGCGGGAAGAACAGCGCCTTGACGACGATGGTCGTGCAGAGGATCGCCACGCCGAAATTGCCGAAGTAGCGGAAGAAGAAGTCCATCAGCTTGAACATCGGCTGCGTGAGGAACCAGAACCAGCCCCAGTCGATCAGGCGATCGAAGTTCGGGATGGAATATTTCGCTTCATATTCATCGACGACAGGCACTTCCTTGGCGCCGGCAAAGACGAGGTTAGTGACGTCGACCGTCGCTCCGGGAGCGATCGACAGGCCTTCACCCTTGAAATCGGCCTGGTAGCGCGGCTGACCGTCCGTGAAATGCGAGAAACGGGAATCGAAGGGAACGGTCTGGCTCGGGATGAGAGCCGCGGCCCAATATTTGTCGGTAATGCCGATCCAGCCGCCGGTGACCGTCGGGTTTGACTGGTTTTCCTTCTCGATCGCCGTGTACTTGCTCTCGGAAATGCCGCTGCCGGCGCCGAGCACGCCGAGGAAGCCCTCATGCAGCACGTAGACCGAAGGCGTCGTCGGCTTGTTGTAGCGCGTCACGCGGCCATAATTGGACAACGATACGGCGGCGTCGCCGCTATTGGTGATCTTGTCCACGACCGTGAACATGTACCGGTCATCGACGGAAATCGTCCGGGTAAAGGTCAGGCCCTTGTCATTGGTGTAGGTCAGCGTCACCGGCGTCTTTTCGGTGAGCTTCGCACCTTCAGGCGCGGTCCAGATGGTAGACGGGCCGGGAACGGCGCCTGTCGCTTCGGTACCGATATAGCCGAACTCGGTGAAATAGCCGTCCTTGGTTTCAGCCGGCGAGAACAGCGTAATGATCGGGCTCGAGTTGTCGACGGTCTCGTGATAGGCCTTCAGCCTCAGGTCGTCGAGGCGCGCACCGGCGAGGTTGATGGAGCCGGAGAGGGCGGCCGTATCGATGGCAACACGCGGCGATTTTGCCAGAGCTTCCTCGCGGGTCGCCGTCGCCGTGGCCTGACCGGTGGGAGCCGCGCCGTTCGGCTGCGCGCTCTGGCCGCCGGCGGCAGGCTGCTGCGTCTGCTCGGTCTGCTGCTGTGCCTTCTGGGCTTCCTGAGCCTTGCGCTGAGCCTCGATGCGCGGGTTCATATAGAGGAACTGCCAGCCAAGGACGATCAGCACCGAGAGAGCGATCGCAATGAAATAATTGCGGTTGTTTTGCATCATACGTTCCTGGGGCGCTCGTCTTTCGGGCGCCGGTGTTTCGGCCTGGTTTCCACGCGGGCTTTCAGTTCCGCGGCCAGTTCATCGAAGGACGCTGTCAAGACGTCCCTGCGGGCGACAACCACATAGTCGTGTCCGGGCTGCATTGCAAACCCTGCATGAAGCCGCACCGCTTCTTTAAGGCGTCGCCGCATGCGGTTTCTTTCGACCGCGTTGCCGTGTTTTTTGGTGACTGTGAAGCCGACGCGGGCTTCGCTTTCTTCTTCCTTGCGGTTCAGGACCTCGAGAAGGAAGAGAGGGCCGCGGCGCTTTTCGCCTTCGCGGACTGCAAGAAATTGCGGGCGGCTCAAGAGCCGCCCGACAATCTGTTTGTCTTCTTTGGTCTTCAAGTCGCCCGTCATTTTCTATCGGGCAATTCCGGCCTTAGGCCGAAAGACGCTTGCGGCCGCGGGCGCGGCGAGCAACGATGACCTTGCGGCCGCCCTTAGTGGCCATACGCGCACGGAAACCGTGGCGGCGCTTGCGAACAAGCTTCGAGGGCTGATAGGTACGCTTCATTTATTTAAACACCGCGGAGTGCGGCCCTTCTTGAATTTGCATAATGCAAGGAGCGTGGTTTTTCGAACGGGCGAGGTCATGAAAGACCTGAAATGACCGGACGTGCGGCGGCTTATACGGATGAAGCCTGCCAAAGTCAATTATGACTGGCGGATTCCCCGGAGCTGCGGGGCGGATGGCAAGATTTCGCACCCTGGTGTTAACGAATTCGGCCATTCACTATATAGTTGTATATTTCATCCAGAAGCTTCCGAAAGCTTTCAGCTGCAACTTTTATTCCTCGAAGATGCTCGGTTCGAGGCGAAGCCCAATGCGTGCAACAGTAAATATGGGTAATTTCTTGTAGTCGATATTGTTAATATTCGAAATACAACATTAACGAATTTACTCGATCTTTCAGTACATCGGCTGGGAATTTGATTTCCAGCCATTGTGCGAAGCGAGGGAGCGTTCAGTGAAAATTCGCGGCAAAATCAATCTTCTTGTCTCCGTCATGGGTGGCGTTGCGCTTCTGATCGGTGCCACCGCGCTGTCGGCGATGAGCGAGTACAGCGCGAACCTCACTGCTTATGAGCATGCCGCGACCCGCGCCTACGCCGGCGAACGCCTCAACCGCTTCGTCACCGCCGTCGTCATGGAATCGCGCGGCATCTATGCTGCAAAGAGCCTGGAACAGACGCCGGCCTTCGCCAAGGGCCTGATGGCCGATCTGGATGAAATCGACAAGGTCATCGCCGGTTGGGCGCCGCTTGTGCCTGATAGCCAGAAGGCTTCCTTCACCAACCTCGTTGATCGCGCCAAGGAATTCCGCACCTTCCGCAGCGAAACGGTCCGTCTCGGCACGGAGGTAAGCCCGCAGGCCGCCAACGAGCAGGGCAACAACGACGCCAACCGTGCCAACCGTAAGGCCTTCCAGGCCGAGATCGATGCGATCGTCAACACCGATAAGGCCGAACTGACGGCCGTCAAAAATCAGATCGAGGATTTCCGCAGCTGGATCCTGACACTGGTGCTCAGCATCACCGGCATCGGCATTGCAGCAGGCGTCGGCATGGGCTTCTATATCGGCACCAGCCATCTGAGCCGGCCGATCAAGAAGGTGACGCAGGCGATCAAGGACGTCGCAGACGGCAATTTCCAGGCGGAAGTGCCCTTCGCCGGTCGCAAGGACGAAATCGGCGAGATGGCCGCCGCTGTCGCCGTCTTCAAGGAAAACGGCCTCGTCATCCAGCGCATGAACGCTCAGGAAGCGGCAATGCGTGCAAAGAGCGACGACCTCCAGTCCAGCATGTCCGTCGTCGTGGCCGCTGCTGCCGCCGGCGATTTCAGCCACCGTATCAACAAGGATTATGAAGACGAGAGCCTCAACCAGTTCGCCGGCAATATCAACACGCTGCTGTCGAGCGTCGATGCCGGCGTCAATGAAACCCGCCGCGTCATTGCGAGCCTTGCTGAAGGCGACCTGACGCAGACCATGCGCGGTCAATTCCAGGGCGCTTTTGCCGAATTGCAGAAAAACGTCAACAATACCTTCGTGACGCTGCAGACGACCATGCGCGAGGTGCGCGAGACGACGGAAGCGATCAACGGCAATACCAACGAACTCAGGAACGCCAGCGACGACCTTTCCAAGCGCACGGAGCAGCAGGCTGCAGCACTTGAGGAAACCTCCGCCGCTCTCGACGAGATAACCGCCGTCGTACAGAATTCGACGGAACGCGCCCAGGAAGCGACCGTCATGGTCTCCGAGGCGAAGGACAATGCCGGTCGCTCCGGCGTCGTGGTCCGCAACGCCGTCGATGCCATGGGTCGTATCGAGCAGGCCTCCCGCGAAATCAGTCAGATCATCAACGTCATCGATGAGATCGCTTTCCAGACCAACCTGCTGGCGCTGAATGCCGGCGTCGAGGCCGCACGCGCTGGTGAAGCCGGCAAGGGGTTCGCTGTGGTCGCCCAGGAAGTGCGCGAGCTCGCCCAGCGCTCGGCAACGGCCGCCAAGGATATCAAGGCGCTCATCACCAAGTCCGGCGACGAGGTGCAGGTCGGCGTCAAGCTGGTTCAGGCGACGGGCGAGGCGCTCTCGGAGATCGAGACGCGGGTCATCGCCATCAACGACCATATCCATTCGATCGCAACGGCGGCAAAGGAACAGTCGACCGGCCTCAAGGAGGTCAACACCGCCGTCAACCAGATGGACCAGGTGACCCAGCAGAACGCCGCGATGGTGGAAGAAACCTCGGCTGCGACCCACAAGCTGTCGGCCGAAGCCGATGGCCTCGTGCGCCTCATCTCCCGCTTCAAGGTTTCCAACGAAGCGCCCGTTGCCGTTGCCCGCCAGCAGCATCACCAGCCAGTCGCCTCTCCGGCGCGCCGCGCTATCGGCCGCGTCGCCCGCGCCTTCAGCGGCAATGCCGCTGTTGCGGAGCAGAGCTGGGAAGAATTCTGATAGCCTTTATGACCGGGATCGGAACGCCGCCTGCGGGCGGCGTTTTCGTTTGTGACGACTTGCCGCTCCTCGCAAAGATTTGAAAGCGGAGCATTCTCGTCTAATATAAGAGCTCATTCTGATGGCGGCCTTTCGCCGCACGGACAAGACGAGATGCCGGTTCAAGACCAGGGCGAGACTTCCAAAGCGGAGAACATCGCGGCCGGTGAGGCTGCCAAGGGTTCGTATCCGCGTGCCGGCATGTTCAGCCGCCTCTCCGGCAAGCTGCTCTGGCTCACCGTTTTTTTCATTATGCTGGCGGAAATCCTGATCTTCTTTCCCTCGATCGCCAGCATGCGAGTGCGTTGGCTGGAGGATCGGCTGAATACGGCCGCC